>JAGWVO010000686.1 GCA_018970845.1 Planctomycetota bacterium | reverse complement strand
GAGGCCCACCATGTGTTCGACCTGGCTTGGGACGGGGATTTCCTGGCCAAGGAAATCGTCTCCAAGACGGCCCACGCCCTCGCCGCGGGAATCACGAACATCCTCCACACGCTCGATCCGGAATTGGTGCTGCTTGCCGGCGGAATCACCAAGGCCGGGCCCAGGTTCCTCGAACAGGTGCGTTCCATGGTGGGCGAGATGGCCCTACGACAGGTGAGGGACACCCGCGTGGAGTACGCCCTGCTGGGTGACAAGGCCGGAGTCACGGGCGCCGCGGCGATGGTTCTCGCCGCCTAGCTTCAGGGCGCCGTGGCCACCGGCCTGAGCCTGCCCGGCGAGGATGCCCAGTCTCCCACGACCGCCTCCGATGAAACCGAACGCCTGTCGCGCCAGAATTCGACGCGCACGCGCCGGCCGGGAGCCAAATCGGCGATGAGGTTGATGCAGTGGTTCTCGTCGCGCACGGCGATGTCGTCAAGCTTGAGGAGCACATCGCCCGGCCTGATGCCGGCCATCGCCGCGGGAGTTTCCGGATAAACCGACTCCACCAATGCCCCCGCGTGGCGGTCGAGGCCCAGGCGCAGGGCGTCGGACGCGTCGAAGGTTCCGGCGACCTGAAGGCCGAGGTAGCCGCGTGAGACCGCCCCTCTTTCCAGCAATTCCTTGGCCACCCGCTTGACCCTGTTGATGGGAATGCTGAACGACACGCCCGTGTTGTTGCCGCTGGTCGAGGCGATCGCCGTGTTGATGCCGATCACCTCCGAATCGAGGTTGAGCAGCGGACCGCCGCTGGAACCCGGGTTGATGGCGGCGTCCGTTTGCAGGAAATCCTTGATGCGGATCGTGCTGCCCAGGCTCACCTGGCCCCGCTCGCGAGCCGAGAGGATCCCGTGCGTGACGGTCTGGTTGAGGCCGAAGGGGCTTCCGATGGCCAGCACCCACATCCCCAGGCGCGCCGAGTCGCTGTCGCCCAGGGGGGCCGTGGGCAGCCGCTCACCCGGAACGGCGAGGATGGCGATGTCCGACTCCGGGTCTGTCCACACCCGGGAGGGGCGCAGGACACGGCTGTCCGATAGCGACAGGGTGATCTGTTCGGCGGCGGCGCCGCTGATGACATGGTTGTTGGTGATCGCGAAAACGCCTTGCTGCCCGGGCAGGTTCACCAGCACCCCGGATCCCGATTCCTCGACCGTTTTTCCCTTGGTCTTCTGGCTGGGACGGGAACTTTCGATGGCCACCACCGAGGGCATGCTTCGGCGCACGACCGTCTCGAAACTGGGGACGGCCGGCCTCAACTCGGCGACAGGCGCGCCGGGAAGCCCTGCGGGCGGGGACGGGTCCGCCGCCCTTACGGGGCTGCCAACCCGGCCCCACCAAGAGGCGCCCACGCCCCCGAGGAAGGAACACGACCCGACGAACAGCAGGTAGCCCAGACGCCGTCGCATGGCTGAACAATCCGTGGATGTTCCGGCAAGAAGTGACTGGCCAATCCTATCCCCGGAAACTTGAGGGAAACTCGGGTGGAATAAAAAATTCAGCGGGGCGGGGGCGTCTCGACCGTCATAACCGGAACTTCCTTGGGCGCCTGAAA
>JAGWVO010000108.1 GCA_018970845.1 Planctomycetota bacterium | reverse complement strand
AACCGAGGTCATCGGCGACAATCATGACAATGTTGGGGGGATCCTTGTCCACTCCAGAATCAGAATGCGGCAAAGCCAACCAAGGGAGAATCGCAAGGGTGATGAAATACATTCACGACATTCCAATTCATGGTCGCCAAGGCCTCGATCCCATGCGGAGAGGAGGTTCCTGACGATCTAAGCTGACATTTCACCATCGGCCAAGGCCATCAGGTGCAACAACTATTCAATTTCCTCGATGGTTCCGTCGGGGCGGATATCAATTTCACGAAGTTTGCCGACCTTGTTCTTTCCCCGAACCTCAAAAGTGCCGTTGGATTTCAGCAAGGCATTGTCGAATTGGACATCCGGAAGCTTGTCCTTTGCGATTTTCATGATGCTTTCTGGCACATCCTTCAGGTCGATCCGCTTGGGAGGATCTCGGCGAGTGGATCCACAACCTGCGAGAAGGCCAATCATCAAAACAATATTGATAGCTCTAATCATTAATAATCTCCGCTCCTGATCGATTCGCCGCCCGCGCGGGTCGAAAGCGCCTTGTAAGTGGCGTAGGAGGTGTTTCGACTGAGGTAAGACACATGACCGTCGGCAAAGCCGAAGTTGCCCCCACCCAAGTGGATAGCCGAAAAATGGTTGGTTTCCTCGGGATATCCCGGGCCCAGATAGGTTTCACCCGTGTGGGACAATACAAAGTTGGAAGGGTGGCTTTCCACGAAAGGCAATGGAGAAACAGCCGTCGGGCCGTGAGCCGAACCAGTGACAGCTCCCGTCCAGGTGGCCTCCGCGAATCGGAAGGACCTCTCTCCCACCACAAAGGTGGTGCTCGATCCGTCCAGGATATCCTCAATGCGCACGGCGCTGTTGCGAAAAAGCACGCCCTCTCCATCGACTCCAGGCTCACCAACTCCAAAATTGCCAACAAAATTCGAAGGCCCGACCTGGCAAATCACGCTGCCCAACGCACCACTGGCTCCACGCGACCCGATGGGAAACGGCTTGGCAGAGCCGATATCCGATGGACAGAGCAAAGGCTTGATGATGGCTTCCCTTGCAGGTCCGTTGAGAGGGCTCTCGACCGGCTTTGTGAAATCAACGGCCTTGAACAGGATTTCCTGCTCCATGTGAGGCAGCAAACGGGCTGCCCATCCCCAACCGGGTCCGGTGTCATTGCCTAAGCTATCGACCGCCGATGAATAGCCGGCGGGCAATTGCTTGAATGCATCGTGATGGTTGAGCAGGGCAAGCGAAACCTGTTTCAGGTTGTTCATGCAGTTGAGTCGGGAAGCTGATTCCCGGACACGCTGGACGGCAGGAACAAGAAGCCCAAGGAGAACGGCGATCATGGCCATGACCACAAGCAATTCGATGAGCGTGAATCCCGATTTTCTCATTGATTCCCAATTGGTTTATTTTGTGTTTATTGACCAAGCAGCTATATCCGAAAAGCTCCATGACCGTCCATAGGCAATCCGCTTAAAAAGCCGAAAGAAGTTCATTGACTTTAATATTTCATCACATAGTGTGTTGATGAAATGAACAATAGAATGCAACGAGCGAAACCCAAATTGCCCCCTCGCTGTGGCGCACTGCGGCCGGCGGACGCCGGGCTTATTTCACTAATCGAGGCTGGCGGCCTTGCCGCAGTGTTCAAGGTGCTGGCCAACGACACAAGGCTCAGGCTGCTGCATGCCCTGGCCTTGTCGAGCGAGATGCGCGTGACGGACCTGGCCAGGGCCGTCGCCATGAAACCGCAAGCCGTTTCCAACCAATTGCAGCGGCTATCCGACCTCGGGATCGTATCCTCCCGGCGGATAGGCAAAAGCATCCTTTACAGCCTTGTGGACCTCTGTGTCCGGTCCCTGCTGGAACAGGCCCTTTGCCTCATGCATGAGGCAGGCAGCCAACCGCGCGGGGCCGTCAGGAAATTCCGCCCATGAATCATCCCCTGGGAAACCGGTTGGCCGCCGAGATCATCGGCACATTCATCCTGATATTCGCCGGAACGGGGGCGATCGTGGTCAACCATGAAAGCCACGGCGCCATCACCCACGCGGGCATCGCGCTGACATTCGGCCTCGTCGTGACGGCGCTGATCCACACATTCGGCGATGTTTCGGGCGCGCATCTCAATCCGGCCGTCACATGCGGCCTGGTTGCGGCCGGGCGGTTTCCACCGCGGGACGCGGCGCCCTACATCGCGGCCCAGTGCGGGGGGGCGCTGCTTGCCAGCGCCTCGCTGCGGCTCATGTTTCCTTCGGATCCGACGCTTGGGGCCACGCTTCCCACGGGAAGCGAAATGCAATCGTTCGCGATGGAAACAATCCTCACAGCCTTCCTGATGCTCGCCGTGCTGAGGACGACCGTCGGCGAGCCGGCCAAGGTGGCGCTGGCCGGCATCGCCATCGGCTCGGTGATCGCGCTCGAGGCGATGTTCGCCGGCCCGGTCTGCGGGGCCTCCATGAACCCCGCGAGGTCGCTGGCGCCGGCCCTTGTTTCGGGACGGACGGAATCGTTGTGGATCTATGTCGCCGCGCCAATGCTGGGGTCGTTCCTCGGCGTGGCCGCCGACCGGCTCGCGTGTCGCCGGGAGCGGGAAGCGTCTCCCTGAAGGGATAAAACAACCATGAAACGGATTCTTTTTGTGTGCGTTGAGAATTCCAACCGCAGCCAGATGGCCGAGGCTTTCGCCCGCATCCACGGCGCCGGCAAGGTCGAGGCCCACAGTTCGGGCTCCCGGCCCTCAGGCCGGGTGAATCCCAAGGCGATCGAGGCGATGAGGGAACTGGGATACGACCTCTCCACGCACGCTTCCAAGGGCCTTGATTCGTTCAACGGCACCAGGGTGGATGTCGCCGTCACGATGGGATGCGGGGACGAATGCCCCCTCGTGCTCGCTGACAGGCGGGTCGACTGGAAAATCCCCGATCCCCGCGACATGACGCCCGAACAGTTCCGCGGCGTGCGCGACCTGATCGAAGCCAAGGTCAAGGAACTGGTAGCGGAGTTGTCCGCCGCTTGAGCCCGGAGAGCGGCTAACGCCTTTCACCGGCATCAGCAAGTCCGCGCATGGCGGCGGCCATGGCTTGCCCGAGGCGCAGTTGCCCCTCCGTGTTGTAGTGGACCTTGTCAGGCAAAAGGGGAAATCCGTCTGTTGACACCATCCGCGCACCGGCAATGGCTTCCGGCCGGCCCGAGGCGCCATCGGCCATGGCCATCTGTTCCCTTGTTTCCTTGCGGTGCGTGAAACGCGCCGGGCTTGGTTCATGGGGCAACACCTGCCCGTAAACCATGGGAAACACCGCGCCGAGGTCCTGCTCCAACCGCGCCTTGAGTTGCTTCAGGCTCGCGGAGTAGCTGGCGGCCGGTTCCTTGTGCTTGGCGTCCTGCTCCCCCTGCATCCACAGGAATCCGCGGACCACCGGCTTTTTACCGGTTCCGGCCAGGCTTCCAATCCCGCCGCGGAAGCGCGCCAGCATCGCCTTGTACAAGATGCCCGCATTAGGGTCGCCATCCTTGGCGCCCGGGTAAAAGTTGCGCCTGTTGGGGCCGTGCCCCGGCCCAACCCACTCCCCGCCATGGATTCCATGATGAAGCGGCATGCCGCTGGCATGATACTTGATGAGGTAAACGGGCCTTTCAGCCGTCGCCATGGACAGGGCAAACCCGACCTCGGGTCCGAACCTTTCGGCGATGTTCGATGTCCGCGTCTTGCCGAGAACAAGGGGTTCGAACTCCGTCCCATTCCAGAAAAAGGCGTTCGGTACCGCCTTGGGAATCGCCGCGGGCAACTCAGCCACAAGCGCGGAACCCTGCATGTTGGATTGCCCGGCCAGAAGCCAGACATCGGTTTGGCCTGAGCCAGCCCAGGCCAGCAAGCAACACACGACAACGGTCATGGCACCCTCCACCAAGGCCGCATCACTTGTCCCTCAGGAATTTCCACGATTTTCCCGCGCCATCGGCGCCCCGCAACTCGATGGATTCCGTGACGGCGCCAACGGCACCGGACGGCGGAATGATCCTGACATGCAGAATCTTGTTTTTATCGGGCAAGTCGACCTTGACCTCGCGCCATTCGGCCCCGGCCGGCCAGTCAAAGGCGGCAACCTGGCCCGCTCCGAAACTTTCTTCCCGCGTCCTCCAGGTGATGGATGCCTTTCCACCCGTCACCGCCTTGATCCTGAGGGTGGCGACGACAGGTCCGGCAAGGTCCAATCCGGCGCGCGCGATGAACACCTTGTTGTTGCCGTTTGCCTTGGGATCCTTGACAACGGCAAGTCCATCGGGGCCGACCGACAGGGTGCCATTGCGGCACAGCCAACCCCGGGCTGGGTCAACGGCGGATGAAGCCTTGGCCTTGAGGATGCCATGCTCGCCGAAAAGGCTTTCATGATGCCGGTCCAGCGAGTTTGGAAGGCCCGGCGGGTTGAGGTCTTTGCTCCACGCCTTCAACTTGCCTTCCAGGCTCCTGGCGATTTCAGGATGTTTCGCGGACAAGTCGCGTGAATGATGTTCGCCTTGCGGGGTTGAGACATCAAAAAGCATCCGGTCGCGATCCCCCAGCGCGACCAGCTTGTAAGGCATCTCGAGCACCGCCGCCTGGGAACCCCATCGCCAGAAAAGCCTATCATGCGGGGCCGAGGACTTCTCTCCAAGCAGGTGAGGCAGCAGGTTCACGCCATCCAGTGAGGGCTCGGCCGGCAGACCCGCCGCGGCGACGCTAGTGGAGGCGATGTCGAGGCTGGAGACGGGATGATCGAAAACCTTTCCGGAGGGCAAAACGCCGGGCCACGCGGCAAGAAACGGCACGCGAATCCCGCCCTCGCTGAGCATTCCCTTCTGCCCGGCCAGCGGTGTGTTGAGGGAACCGTCCCAGGCGTTACCCAGCGGGGCGCCATTGTCGCCGACAAAGAAAATCAGGGTGTTGTTTTCCTGCCCGGTCTCCTTGAGTTGCCGCCTGATCCTGCCAAGCCCATCATCCATCGCCGCGATCATCGCCAGCGCCTGGCGGCGTTGCAAAGGCAAATGCCCGGGAGTGCGCGAAAACCATGGTTCGGGCGATTCAAGCGGCACATGTGGCGCGTACCAGGCCAGGTAAAGAAACCATGGGCGCCCGGGGTCCGCCTTGCGCCTGTTGATGAACGACTGGGCCGCCTCGGTCTGTACCACCACGCGGAAACGGCCATCGTTGACAACCCGCGGCGCGTCAGCCAGCGGCATGCCGGCCAGGTCGTGGGAGGCATGGTATTGCCTCAGCTCGCCCCGCCAATATTCATCGAATCCCTGCGCGTGCGGCATGTGCGCGGCCATGAGCCGATGGGCCTTGTCCCCTTGCTTGCCGGGGGCGATGTCAAGGTGCCACTTGCCGGACATGCCGGTGGCGTAACCCGCGGCCTTGAGCCTTTCGGCGATGGTTTTCTCCGCCAGGGGCAAGGGCCCCTTGTTGTTGTCCTCGACCCCGAAACGCTGCTGGTACCGCCCGGTCATGACACCGGCGCGGGACGGAACGCACTGGGGAGCCGTCACATAGCCGCGGGTGAAACGGATTCCATCAAGGGCCAAGCGGTCCAGGTGGGGAGTCTTGATATCCTTGTCAGATCCGTTGATTCCGAGGTCGGCCCATCCGTGGTCATCCGAGTAAATGAGGATGATGTTCGGCTTGCGACCTTGGGCGCCCGGGGCATGCGGTGCCAGGATTCCCGTCAAAGCCAAGGCGGCCAACCAGGTTCCCATCGCGTCCACCTTGGCCAACTACTCGGGATTCGCCTTGAGGAATCCCTCGATTTCCCCAAGGTCTTCAGGCGTCAACGAAAGGTTCGCAGCGGGCAGCAACTCCCTGAACTGGCCAGGCTTTCGAGCCCCCACGATGGCGGCGGTGACGGCGGGAAGCCGCAGCGTCCACGCGATCGCGACCTGCCCCGGCGTGGCGCCATGACGGGAGCCGATGGCCTTGAGCCGTTCGACCAGCCCCAGGTTGCGGCTGAACAGCGGTTCCTGGAAATGGCGGTTCTTCTCCTTGCGCCAGTCGTCGGCCGGCAACGCCGCGAGCCTTTCATGCGTCCACGCACCTGTCAGGAGACCCGACTGCATCGGCGAATAGACGATCGTGCCGATGTTGTGGGAATGGCAATAGGGAAGGATGGATGGCTCGATATCCCGCCTGATCATCGAGTAGGGCGGCTGAAGCGACGCCACGGGCGCGATCTTGCCGATCCGCTCGAGCTGCGCCGCGTCGAAGTTCGACACCCCGATCCACCGAACCTTGCCTTCCTGCTTGAGCTTGGCCATGGCGGCCCAACCTTCCTCGATGTCTTCCGGCGGTTCGGGCCAATGGATTTGGTACAGGTCGATCACATCCACCCTGAGCCTTTTCAGGCTGGCCTCGCATTCCCCGCGGATGCTTTCGGCCTTGAGGCACTTGCCGATTTCACGCTTCTCATTCCAGACCCGGGCGCACTTCGTGAACACCAGCGGCCTGTTGGCGCGCCCAACCAGCGCCTTGGCGACCACTTCCTCGGAATGGCCCAGGCCGTACACGGCGGCCGTGTCGATCCAGTTCACGCCCAGGTCGAGCGCCTCGTGGATCGACGCGATGCTGTCGCGGTCGTCCTGGCTGCCCCAAGCGAAAGCCCAACCGCCACCCCCGATCGCCCAGGCGCCGAAGCCCAAAACCGTGATGTCGAGGTCGGTGTTTCCCAGTCGTCGCTTGATCATGATTCGGATACCTTGGAACCTTGGCTCGAATGGTCATCATACGATGATGGCCAAGAGAAGCATCCCGCCGGGAGGCCCCCGAAACCATGTTTTGTTGGTGGATTCCCGACAATCGGGCACAGACTGGGCCATGGGGCGGGGTACCATCGCTCCTTTAGCCCGGATGGATGCCACCGGGGCATTTCGCTGGCGTCGGGCGTCGCATCCGAATGGAAATCCACACATGGCCATTTATGGAACAGCGCTTCTGGCCGCATGCCTGCTGGCGGGCGTTTCCGCCGGCATGCTTCTGGGTCGGGCCATGGGCATTGATGCCGACATCGGGGGCGTCGGCATCGCCATGATCCTGCTGGTGCTGGGAACCGAAAAACTCAGGGCCACAGGCAGGCTTGGCCAGGAAACCCGCGAGGGCATCACCTATTGGTCGGCCATGTACATCCCCATCGTGGTGGCGATGGCCGCGGGGCAGAATGTGATGGGGGCGTTGGCCGGCGGGGTGGTCGCCATCATGGCGGGCGCCGGAAGCGTGGCGGCCTGCTTCCTCCTTGTTGGCATCCTTTCAAGGTCGGCGAAAGGAATCGGCGAATCCGGGGCATCCGAATGATTTTCGAAGCAGTCCATGAGGTGCTGGCCCGGTATCCGATCCTCACGGCTTTCGGCTTGGTGGGGGGGCTCACATGGCTCGGATACGCCATCGCCGACAAGCTGTTCCGGGGAAGAATCCACGGCTCGGCCATCGCCATCGTCGCCGGGCTTTCGCTGGCGGCGGTCGGGGGAATCGCCACGGGTGGAAAGCAAGGGATCGCCGATATCCCGGCGTTTTCCGGCATCGCCCTCTTGGGTGGCGCCATGCTCCGTGACCTGGCGATTGTATCAACGGCCTTCGGCGTGCGCCTTCAAGAACTGCGGGGTGGCGGCATGATGGGAGCCGTTTCCCTCGTGCTTGGGTTGTCGGCCTCCTTTGGCGTGGGTGCCGCGGTCGCCTGGGCAAGCGGCTACCGTGACGCGGTTTCCATGACGACCATGGGCGCTGGCGCCGCAACCTACATCGTCGGCCCGGTCACCGGCTCGGCCATCGGCGCGGGCCCGGAACTGATCGCCCTTTCGGTCGCCGCCGGGTTGGCCAAGGCGATCCTGGTGATGATCCTGACTCCCGCGGTGGCGCCGGCCATCGGCCTCGATAATCCCCGCAGCGCCATGATTTTCGGCGGCCTCATGGGCACCAACAGCGGCGTGATGGCGGGCCTGGCCGCAACGGATCCAAGGCTCGTTCCCTACGGGGCGATGACGGCAACCTTCTACACGGGCCTTGGCTGCCTGCTGGGACCTTCCCTCTTCTTCTTCGTGATCCGGAGCCTGGCCGGCTAATCGCGCCATGGAGTGAATCCGCCATGACCGAACTTCCCATTATCAGGAGAGCCATGGAGCATGGAGATGCCGTGGCGATGTCGACGGGCCATGGCCGGTTCACCTATCGAGACTTGGTTGGCAATTCCGCGTCCGTCGCGGAAACCTTGCTGGCATCATCTTCCGGTCAACTCGGAACAGTGACGGCCGTCCTGGCTCCGCCGGGAGCGGATTATGTCGCCGGGCAGTGGGGCGTTTGGCGGGCCGGCGGGATCTTCCTGCCCCTATGCCTTTCCGCGACTCCGCCCGAATGGGAATACGCCCTTGCCGATTCGCAAGCCAGGACGGTGCTGGCTCACGCCGACTTGGCCCCGGGCATCGCGCCAGTTTGTCAAAAGCTGGGCGTGAAGCTCATGATCATGAACGAATCCCCGGCGATTTCGCCATCCAGATTGCCGGCGATCGACACGAGCAGGCCGGCGATGATCCTCTACACCAGCGGCACCACGAACAAGCCCAAGGGAGTTGTCACGACGCATGACAACATCCGGGCCCAGGTGGAAAGCCTGATCGGGGCTTGGGAGTGGTCGCCGGCCGACCGCATACCCCTGTTCCTGCCCCTCCACCATATTCACGGGATCATCAATGTCCTTTCCTGCGCGCTTTGGACGGGCGCCTCGATTGAGGTGTTCGGCAAATTCGACGCCAATGCCGTTCTCTGCCGCGTGGCCGAGGGCGCCTACACGCTGTTCATGGCCGTGCCGACCATTTATGTGAAGTTGCTGGAAACGCTGGAGGCTCCCCAGGCGAAAGACCGTGAGGCGAGGATTGCCGGTTTCAGGAACCTGCGACTGATGGTCTCGGGTTCAGCGGCACTTCCAGCCACGGTGTTTGAACGGTGGCGGTCGATGACCGGTCAGGCGCTCCTGGAACGCTACGGCATGACCGAGATCGGCATGGCGATCTCCAATCCTTTCCGCGGGGAAAGACGCCCCGGTGCCGTGGGAGTTCCACTGCCCGGGGTGGAAGTGCGCCTGATGGCCGAAGATGGATCGGTGATCGGCTGCGAAAATTCGTTGGGGGAAATCCAGGTGCGCGGACCAGGGGTCTTCTCGTCGTACTGGAACCGGGCGGAAGCCACGGCGGAGTCGTTCGACAATGGCTGGTTCAAGACAGGCGACATGGCGGTGCTTGAACAGGGGTATTACCGAATCCTTGGCCGGCAGTCCGTGGACATCATCAAAAGTGGTGGCTACAAGCTCTCGGCCCTTGAAATCGAATCCGTGCTGCTCGAGCACCCGTCCATCAAGGAGTGCGCGGTGGTGGGTCTGCCTGATCCGACATGGGGCGAAGCTGTTGGTGCCGCCATCGTTTGCGATCCGCGTGACGCCCTGGAGATCAGTCAATTGCGTGATTGGTGCCGCGCCAGGATGTCGGTGTACAAGATCCCCAAGTGCCTTGTGTTGGCGGAACAACTGCCGCGTAACGCCATGGGAAAAGTGTCCAAGGCGCAGGTTTCGGGGCTGTTTGGCCATTCATGAACACAACGGGCTACCTTTCGTCGCCCAGCCACTCCAGATTGAACCGGACCAACTTGATGTCGTTGCCCACCTCGCACAGGCACACGATGGTTCCATCGGCAAGCACGGCCAGGTCGGAGTAGGCGCTGGGCCCTGATTCAATCGTTTTGGCCTCGGTCCATGACTGGCCGTCGTCACGGCTCAAGCGAACCGAAAGGTTCCGCCGCTTGCCGCGCCCCGCGGGAATCTCCTTGCCGCTGGAATCCCTCGCCACGCTTTCCGGGCAGGTGAACAACAACCATCCCGGCTTGCCGGGAACGGCGGCCAGGCCGGCCATGCAAACCGGCTCAAGAAGTTGACGGTGGAATTCAGGCTTGGTCCAACCGGCGGCGCCATCGGCGCTGGTCGTGAGAATCTTGCGGTTGGCGCCCGAAACATTCCGGCTCACCATCAGCACCCGACC
>JAGWVO010000107.1 GCA_018970845.1 Planctomycetota bacterium | reverse complement strand
AGAGCCCCACTGGTAAACCTGAACTTCCGATAGGTTGCCTTGCTGGTATTTCTGCACCACCGTCATGCGCTGACCGGTGAAAACCGCTTGAACTTGCAGGCACCGATGCCCATCGGCATCGTTCCAGGTTTTCAATACCCGGCACCTGGTCGGCTTGCCGCCGTCGAGTTCGAGCGAAACAAAGCGGTCGGCGGAGGCGGCCGGGATTACAGACTGGGCCATGAGCACCTGCCCACCGCCGAGAGCGGCCAGCGCGGCGCTCAACCAGATGGCGCGGATCGAGCGGTACATGTGCAGTTCTCCAGGTAGGAAGCGGTGGGAATCGGCTTGTTGTGCCGACAGTGCGGCCCCACCTTCCGTTACCGGGTTTATCGGCAATCACGGTCGTGGCCTTCATGCTGATTTCGTCAATCGTGCCGATTTTGCGGTCGACTTGGCTTGCCTAGATTAGGCTTCAAGATGATGGGGCGATGGATGCCGGGTTCACCATCACGGGCTGCAATGAGGAAGTGGATTTCATGGCCAAGGTAGGGATTTCCCGCGCGGGCAAGTTCGCCCCTCACTTCGTCAGGGCTCTCAAGCCGCGGAATCGGGCTCAATCACCAGTCGCTTATGAGCCCTGAACGAAGTGAGGGGCGAACTTGCATGATTCGAAAATGATCTGAAAGACTTGTGCTTCGATAATTTTCCAAAAAATGAGCTGGCCCTGGGGTGGGGCGGATGTCGGGCGCCAACTCATGGGTTGGCGGTGCCAGGGGCCTGAAGTATCAGAGTTTCGCTGATGCCCAAGCCGCGAGGGTTTCCCGCTCGATCTTGCTGTTGTGCCTGCGGTCCACGGGGAACCGCGGGTGAACCATGGCGCAGGAAATGGGCAATTCCGCCTTCATGGCGCGTTCCAGCGCGTTGCCGACCATGGTGTCGGGCGCTCCGGGCGCGGGTTCCAACACGAGCGCCGCGCGACCTTTCCCGATGGACACGAAAGCCGCCCGGGCCACTCCCGGCAAGTCCAGGAACATCGCCTCCGTGGCATCCGCGGGAATCGACTTTCCCGCCACACTCACCAGATGGGCCTGCCTGCCGAGGTACCAGAGCGTTCCGCGTTCATCTAGCCAGCCGATGTCACCGGTCCGGTGCACCACCTCGCCATCAAGGACGATCTTGTGACGCTCATCGGCCTCGGGGCGTTTCCAGTAGGCCCGGGTGACCTGGGGGCCGGCCACCGCGATTTCACCCCGGCAGCCATGGGCCAGCGGTCGCGGCGAATCCGAGCCCGTGGATCCTCCCTCGGGAAGGATCATCACCCGAGTGCCGGGCGCGGGCCGACCCAGGCAGATGCCTTGGCCGGCGCGCGTGACTTCCAAGGCTTCGCCAAGGATCTCCCGGTCGGAAGCGCATGCCACGGGCAGCGCCTCGGTCATGCCGTAGGGGGTGTGCAGGCGGGCGTTGGGCCGCAGGAGCGGCCTGACGCGCCGGGCCAGCGTCCAGGGCACCGGCGCCCCGGCGGAAACCAAGCGCTTGAGTCCTGCCAGTCCGCCGCGTGATTCCGCGCCGGCGGCGAGGCGGGTCAGCACCGCCGGTGACGCGAACAGGTTGTCAACCCGGTGGCGACCCGCAAGTTCGAGCAGCATGCCGGCATCGACCAAGGCGGGGCGGGTGAAGTCCATGGGCGGAATGACGGCGGTCATTTTGAGGACGGGGGCGTAGAGGCCGAAGAGCGGGAAGGTCGAGAGGTCGGTTTCCCCCGGGACGATGTCGAGCATCGATCCGAGCGCCGCAACCTGCGCGGCGAGGTTGCCGGCGGAGTAGACGGCCCCCTTGGCCGGGCCGGTGGATCCGCTCGTGTAGAGGATGGCGGCCGTGTCGTCGGGGCCTGCCGGGTGCGACGGGGCCCCGCCCGCGGCGGCCTCGCGGAGCGCCCGGCACCCGGGCACCCAGCCGGAGCCGAGGCTGGCGACGACGCGGGCCCGCGGGCAGAGCCCGAGGGCCCAGCGGACAATTATCGCCTTGGGAGATCCGATGAAAGCATGGCAGTCGGCCTCGCCAAGGCATTTCCTGAGCCCGGCCAGTCCCATGCCGGGGTCCACCATCACCGCCACGGCCCCGATCCTGAACAGTCCGAAAAGTGCGGCGAAGAGGGTTGGCGAGGGGGGCGCCATCATGGCGACGCGGCAGCCGGGCCCGATGCCCATCGACAGCATCGCCACGGCGAGCCGGTCGGAAGCCTCGGCGAACCGCTCGAATGTCCAGGCCGGTCCGGCCTTGTTCCGCAAAGGGGCCATGATGGCGACAGCCCGGGGGCGGTCGCTCACGGCCTCCTCGAGAAGGCGTGGGATGAGCGTGGTGATTGTCCTATCCTCAGGGCGTAAGGAAGGCTTCGATCCGTCGAGAGCATTCTAGCGGCTCATCCTCCATGAGCCAGTGTCCCGCCCCGTCAAGGACATGCGCCTGGGCTCCCGGCCAAGCCTCGCGCCAATGCTCGAGGAACGGCGGGGTGAAGACGAAGTCACGGAGTCCCCAGAGCAGGAGCATG
The DNA here is from genome assembly GCA_018970845.1 of Planctomycetota bacterium. Taxonomy (GTDB): domain Bacteria; phylum Planctomycetota; class Planctomycetia; order Gemmatales; family Gemmataceae; genus REEB421. The sequence continues at coordinate 7,522 of JAGWVO010000107.1, read as the reverse complement.
GGCTTCGACGCCAGGCAGGGCAGGGCCCCGGAGACCTGCCTGACGAGATTCCAGGATGGGTGTCCTTCGGACAGGGGGATGTCGAGGACGAAGCCGTGGATCGCCGCGCGTTCCTCCCACGAACCGTATGGCGCGAGGAACCCCCGGGCGGCGTCGTCGTCCAGCGGCCTGGTGACACCGTGCCTGATGGCGCCCTTGACGAACAGGTTGAGCCCCCTGACAAGCCATGAGCCGAGGAGTGGGGTCCTGGCGAGGCGAAGGGATGCCGGGATGGAGGCGCCGGGGGGCAGGCCGAACCCGGCCGTGTTCATGAGGACAAGCCTGCGCACGCGGCCGGGGTTCCTCACGGCCCAGGCCAGGGCGATCATGCCGCCCCAGTCGTGGGCGACCAGGTCGACAGGCTCGCCGGGAATGGTGATGTCGAGGAGTTCGGCGAGGTCGTCGACGCGCTCGGCGAGGCGGTGGCGATAACCGGGCGGGGGCAGGTCGGAGAGGCCGCAGCCGAGGTGATCGGGCGCGATGACGCGGTGGCCCCGGGCGAGCGCCGGAATGACGCCCCGGAAGAGGAACGACCACGACGGGTTTCCATGCACCAGGACGACGGGCGGTCCGGAGCCCTCGTCGACATGGTGCATCCGCGAGCCCGAGGCGAGGGCGGGCCACCTGCCGCGGAAGGGGAACGAGCCGGGCGCCAGGCGGGAGATGACCCGCGCGGCGCGGGCCGGCACCGGCGCCGTCACCATGTCGCACCAAGCATGAGGCAGTTGAGGCCGCTGCCGATGCCCAGGAGGCCGACGCGCCTGCCTGGGGCGAGCAGCCGCCTCTCGTCGGCCAGGGCGACGGTGGCCGGGAGCGCCGCGGTGCCCATGTTGCCCAAAAACGGATAGGTGGAGTAGACTTGGTGGCTCGACAGGCCGAACGAGGCCAGCATGGCGTCGCGGTGCGGGGCGCCCACCTGGTGGCAGACCACCTGGTCGAAGTCGCGCGGCATCATGCCCATGGCCTGCAGGAACGCCTCCCATGTGCGCTTGCCCAGCTCGAGGCCGTGCCGGAGCACGGCGACGGAGTCGGTGGCCATGGTCTGCACCACGGGCCCCAGGCCCGAGGCGAGGTGGACCAGCGGCGAGCCGGTGAGCGTGTCGGCCAGGCCCCAACGGCACAGGGAATGGAACCGGGTGTCCGACTGGCTCACGCCGCCGTGCAGCCTGGCGCCGATGCCGCGGCCCTGCCCCTCGCCCACCACGACCGCCGCGGCGCCCGACCCGCCGGTGAGGGTGGCGAGGGTCTCCCGGTAGTTTTCCATCGTGGGGCAGGCCAGCAGTTGGGAGATGGCGCGCTCGGTGATCTCGCGCGCCGACTCGCAGGCGACCACCACCCCCGATCGGATCTGGCCCAGTTCGATCCGGTTGGCGAGGTCGATGATGCCGGTGAGAACGCCCAGGCAGGCGTTGGAGATGTCGTGCACCCAGCCGGCATGGCGGGCGCCCAGCAGGTCGGCCACGCGGCAGGCCGTGGCCGGTTCAAAGTGCTCGCGGCAGACGGAGGTGAAGAGGACGGCGTCGATCTCGGCGGGATCGCGGCCGGCGCGCTCGAGCGCCATGCGAGCCGCCCGGGCGGCGCTTTCCGCCAGGGGCGCCCCCGGTTCCCACCAGCGCCGTTCCCGGATGCCCGTCATCGCCTCGAGCTGGCCGCGCGGAACGCGCAGCGACTTGAGCGCCGGTTCCAGCCGCTCGTCGAGTTCCTCGCTGGAAACCACGACGGGGGCCAGGGCGCACGAAAACGACTCGAGGCGCACCCGGTCGTAGCGGGGAACCATCATCTTGCCGCCAAATTCAACCATCAAAACAATTTAACGCATGGCGGCGGGTTCGGCCACAATCGGTTTCCAGCGAAGCCGGAACCTTTCCATGCCGTAGATCACCTTGTCGCCCACCATGAGCCACCCACGCGCCTCCACTTCGCGGGCCGACTCGTCGCGGCCGGTGATTTCCGCGGAAACCGTCACATGGCGGATTCCGGGGGTCACCTGGCCGCGGTAGACCCAGCGATGCGGCGAACCGTCGACAAGGTCGCCCGTGCCTGGCCCCCAGCGGCGCAGGCAGTCGTACCACACCAACTGAAGGAACGCCTCGAGCCCAAGCGAACCGGGCCAGACCGGGTCCTGGTAGAAATGCGCCTTGAAGAACCACGCGTCCGGATCGACCTCGACCCTGCCCTCGAGCCAGCCGAGGCCCTCGGGGCCGCCGGAGGGAAGCCAGGCATAGGTGTCGAGCATGCGCCAGCGGTCGCGGGGAAGGCCGGGCCCCGCGGGGACGGGGGTGAAAGCGGGAGCCTCCGCCGGCCCGGGCTTCCAAGGCCTGGCGTCGGAGAGGCCGACCTGCCGCGCCAGCGCCTCCTTGGGGAAGAATCCGAACGAGGTCTGGCCCGAGTAGACCGGTTCGCCATCGAGGCGGGTGTCGAGGTCGTATTCGAGGATGATCATCCCGGCGGAGCGCGAGACCTTGGTCTGCGTCACGGTGGTGGCGAGTGTGCCGCAGCCGGGAAGGACGCGGCGGTGGCGGACCGCCGAGCCGCCGAGGTTGCGGAACGAGACATCCACGGGTGAGAGCAGGGCGGCGCCGCCGTGCGCCGCGAGCCAGCCGCACACCTGCAGCGCCGCCTCAAGCAGCACGGCGAACGGCATCTCCGGCTGGCCCGACTCGGCGATGTACCAGGGATCGGAGGGAACATCGTAGGCCCCGCGGGCCCTGGCGCCCGGGAGCAGCTTCCACGGTTCGGCCTCCACCGACTCGACGCGGTCGAGGAACAGGAATGGGGGGCCGGGCAGCCTTGCGATGACGCGGCCTGAATCGAAGATCCGGTAAGGTTCGCCGAACGCCTCGGAAGGCTTGCCGAGGCAGTAGGCGAGGATGCGCTCGCGGGAGTAGGTCGCTGCGGGGCCAGGCGGGGCGGCGCCGCCGTCGCGCCACAGGGAACTTATTGAGGGTCCTGACAGTCCGTTGAATGTGACCGCGAGGTTCTCCACCGAGACGATCGGCTTGCCGTCGATCAGCAGGATGGCGTCGGCCAGGGCGGAGGGTGCCGGCTCGAGGGAGCGGCCCGTCACGGTGATCTCGTACCGGAGCACGCGGCAGCCGGGCACCACCTGGCCCCGGCAGCGCAGCCTGCTGGTGATCCCGGGAGTCGGTTCCGCCGTCCACGAACCCTCCTCGCCGAGCCAGCCCCATCGCCACATGAGCAGGCGGAGCGTCTGGGCGCAAGCCTCGTACATGAGCGTGCCGGGCATCACCCTGTCATCGATGAAGTGGCAGACCATGTGCCAGTCGTCGGCGCCGATGGCGAGTTCCGCCGCGATGAACCCGAGGCCGTGGGCTCCGCCGGCCGGGTCGATGGCCGGAACCGTGTCGAGCAGGGCGAGGCGCCCGCCGGGCAGTCGGGGGGCGCGGAGCATGGGAAGGTTCGCGAAGGCGGCGCCGAACGCCCCGGCGAAGTCACCCGCGCGGAGCGCCGCGACCTGCCGGGCGTCGAGCGAGCCGGCGCCCGGCGGCGCCGGCACCGGGGGCGCCAGCGAGGCGTCGACGGACTTGGCCGCCGGCATCACGAGGCCCTTGCCGCCGGCCAGTTCCGCCGGCGTGAAGAAGCCGGCGCAGCCTTCCCGCATCGACAGGAGCGGCCTGCCGTCCACGGCGGCGTCGTACCGGAATCGGAACAGGTGGGTTTCGCCGTGGCGGAAGAACTTGTCGACGCGGATGTCGTAGACGATGGTGGAACCGGGCCCCGGCCGCCGGTCATGAAAGGTGATTTCAGCGTCGAGAAGGCGGTAATAGGCCAGGCCCCGCGTCTTGAAGTCGATGCCCAGCCATCCGGCCAGGAGCATGTCGGCCTGCCCGGCCTCGACCGACACGGCCAGCGGGATGGCCCCCTGGTCGAGGTACCAGGCGCCTTCCCTCACATCATGCTCGGTGACCACCCGGCCGTGGCTCATCGAGCAAGGCTCGCCCTCGATGCGGGTCACGCGGTGCACGAGCAGCAACGGCTCGTCGGGCAGGCGAACCCGGGACGGGTAGCCGTCCACCGGCGCGAACCGCGATCCCATGGCATGGGCCACGCTTCCGCGGGCGAAGCTGACGCATTGCTCCCAGGTCATGGAGCGGCGGACATCGGGAAGGGCCTCGGTTTCCATGGCCGGCAAGACCACGCCGGGGGCATCCGGTTCCGGCGGGCGGGCCGCGAGGGCGCCCAGCCTTGAAAGCCGGTCGAGGGCGCCGGCGTGGGCCTCGAGCCAGGCGCCATGGGCCTCGCGGGTGGCGGCCATCGCCTCGGGCCAGCGGCCCCATGAAGCCGCGGGCGGCCCTTGGTTTTTGGCGGTGGCGGGTTCCGCCGCGACGGGCCGGGGGGACGGCGTTGAAACGGGCCGGGCCGGTTCCGGGGCGGGCGCCGCCCGGCGCCTTGGGCCCGCGAACAGCGGGGCGGGCCTCGGCCCGGCGGCATGGCGGCGCGGCCGGGGAGCGGCCCCGGGTTCGGGCGAGCCAGGCCATGTCCAGCCACACCGGTGCGCCACGAGCAGGGCCAGGGCCTGGGCCAGCGGCCCGAGGTCGTCGCGTCCGGGCGGATGGATCGCCGCGGTCGCGTGGGGCTTTCCGGCGAGGGTCTTGCCGATCCACCGCGACATCCCTGTGCCGGGACCGGCCTCGAGGAACAACCGAGCGCCCTCGTCATGCATCCGGTTGACGACCCTGGGCAGGTCGAGCGGCTCGAGGATTCCCCGGGTCAGGGCGTTCGCCAGCCCCGCGGGATCATGGGGTTCCGACCGGCCGGTCGCGGTGAAATAGACATCCACTCCGGGGCGCTTTTGTCCGTGACGGTGGTGCAGTTGGCGGTAGGCGTCGGCGCACGGACGCGCCGCGGAGCAATGGCCCGCCGTCGAGTCGGCCAGCGGCGTGAAGCGCCCGACGAAGGGGGCCAGCCAGGCGGCCAGCGCCCGCACCTCCCCCCCCACGACGCACTCGCCGGGCGCGAGCGAGGCCAGCAGGAAGACCCTGTCCTGCCCGGCCAGCGATCGCAGCGCCTCCGAGGCGTCGGCGAGCAGGAGGGCGTTGGCCCAGCGGAAATCGTCATCGGGCCTCAACCGGAAATGGATGCGCGCGGCGCGCCACGGCTCGACGAGGTCGTGGGTGAACAGGCTGGAAAGGAGCAGGTCCTGCCTGAGTCCCTCCAGGTCGGGCCAGATGTCGGCGGCCACGAGTTGGGTCGATTCGCCGAGGCTGTAGCCCAATGTGGCCGACCACGGTACGCCCAGCCGGTCGAGCGCCCGGGCCGTGAGGCGGCCCAGCCCGACCTGGGCGAGGATTTTCTGGCATGGCGTGGCCCCCGCGACGGCGTCGGGCGAACCGCGCCAGAAGATGTCGGGCCTGAGCACCTCGAGGTCGAGGTCTTCCGCGGCGATGGCGGGAAAAGCCCTGGCCAGGGCCCGTCCCATGCCGGCGAAGGCGCTTCCCGAACCGGGAAAAACCAGGGCGATCCGTCCGCCAAGGGGTTCGGGCGAGGAAAAGGCCCGGCCCTCGAACCGGGCCGAAAGCGTCGCGAGGGATTCGGCTCCACCCTGCCTCACATGCGCGGCGACGGCGCGGCGCAGTTCGGAAACCGATTCCCCCGGCCGAGGCACCAGGGCCAGCCCCAGTCGCGCCGAGGGGTTTGCCGCGCCGCGTCCCGGGCCCGATCCATCCGAGGCTTCCATGAGGGCCGCCAGGTCGGCGGCGCCATCCGCCTCGAAAGCCATCAACGGCAACCCAAGGGCCTCCGCGGGGGCCGGGGCCGCCGACGATTCCTCCACCAGCACGGCCGCGCAACCGGCGTGCCTGTCCATCAGGCAGGCGCCGCCGGTGCGGGGTTCCATCGGGGAGGTCCTGAGCCAGGCGTCGCCATCGCCGGGGTCGGCCAGCGGCGAGGGGCGGATTCCTGGGGTGCCGCCCGCGGGAAGCCGGTTCGACTCGAGGCAGCCGATGATTTCAACCACGCACTCGAGGCCGGCGGCGTGGTCGGGAGCCCCGTTCGCGACTTTCCGGCGGGCCGTGGCCACCCCGTCCCTCCGCGTCCGCGGTGCCAGGAGCTCCACGAGGGCCTGTTCGATCTCGGGACCGTCGGCAACCATCCAGGCCTGCACCGTGCCCGGGTGAGTCTCGCAAGGAGCCAGCGCCGATTCCACCGCCTGGCACGCCTGGGCTCCGGAAGGGTCGGGGCCCCCCTCGCACGCCACGCCCTTGAGTATGGCGACGGGCGAACGGCCGGCCTTGGCCGCGTCCTGCAACCTCGCCACGGCCATCGCCACGGCGCGTGGCGGTCCGTGGGATTCGTCGGCCTCGACCGCGCCGACAAGCGCGAGGTCGATTTCGCCGCCTTCCAGCGCGTCGACCGCCGCCCGCAGCGCCGCGATCCCGGAAAGCGGACCCGCCGAAATGGTGATCGACGGCCCGGTGAGGCGGAACTCCCTTGAGATCCGGCTTGGCGCCAGGCTCACCAGCGCCCCGAGCGTCCGCTCGGCGTCCAGCGGCGGGTGGGCGTGGTCGCGGTCGGCGGGCGGCACGAGGTGCCGAAGGTGGAAACGGCTGGCCCTTGGATCGAGGCCCGCGCCCAGGTACGCGCCCGTCCTTTCGGGCAGCGGCCCCGAGGCCTCAAGGCGCGCGAGCAGGCGGGACGCCGCTTGCCAGGCGACGGCCTGCTGCGGCAGCATTCCCTCAAGCTCGGTGGGTGGAATCGACTGGTGGAACGCCTCGGGGAGCGAATCACCCGCGACAAGCCTTTCCTTCCCGAGGATGGCGAGCGTGGGAGGCGAGACACGGTCGAAGGCGATGGCCACGCCGCCGGACAGATGCTCCTCCACGAGCAGGTGGGCGTTGACGCCCCCGAACCCGAAGCCGCTCAGCGCCGCCCTCCTTGGAACGCCGGGCCCCCTGCGGCGCCATTCCTCCGGCGCCGTCGGCAGCCGGAACGGGCTTCCCGCAAGCGGGATTCCCGGGGCGGCCGACTCGAAGCCCGTGGCCGGCGGCAAGACGCCCTCGGAAACCGCCATGAGCACCTTGGCCAGGGCCGGCGTTCCCGCGGCGGTGAGCATGTGCCCGACATTCGCCTTCACCGACCCCAGGACGCAGGCCCCGGCCGGCGCCCCGGCCCACACCTCCCCGAGGCTGGCGAACTCGACCCGGTCTCCTAGAGGAGTTCCAGGAGCGTGACACTCCACATAGTCGATCATGTCCGCCGACCAGCCCGCCCGGGCGTGGGCCCGGCGCATGGCGTCGGTTTGCCCGGCGGAGGAGGGCGTGAGCAGGTGGCCCGCGGGATCGTTCGACAGGCCGGCCGCGACGATGACGCCGAGGATTTTCTCGCCGCGGGCCACCGCGTCGGACAGGCGCCTCAGCGCGAACACCCCGGCCCCCTCGCCCACCACCAGGCCGTCGGCGCGGCTGTCGAACGGCGAGCAGCGTCCCGAGGGCGAGAGGGCCCTCAGGCGGGAGAAACCTGTTTG
>JAGWVO010000106.1 GCA_018970845.1 Planctomycetota bacterium | reverse complement strand
GGCACGGTCGATGCCACGGCCGGTTCGGACCTGTCGATCATCTCGGGTAGCGACGCGCGGCTGACCACCAAGGCCGGGCAGGACCTTTTCGTGGCCGTCAACGGCGATGTCAACGCCTTCCACGGCACGGCGGGTCGCGATGCGCTGCTCCTGGCGATGGGCGATTTCTACGGCACCCTGTCCGCCGGGCAGGACGCCGTGGCGGCGTTCACCGGCGGTTCCCGTTGGCCAACGGAGATCGACGCGGGCCGCGACGCGGTGGCGTGGTCGGCGGGCGGAATCATCGGTTCGCCTGGCAGCGGCGCCCCCTCGTTTTTGATATCCGCCGGTAACGACGCTTGGGTGCAATCGTGGGGCGAGGCCACGGGCTTGCAAGTGGCCGCCGGCCATGACGCGCTCGTCTGGGCGCGCGGGAATGTGTCGGCGGATGCCACCGCCAAGGCGGGTAGCGCGCATCTGGTGTCGTACGGGAACTCGGTGCAAGGGCATGTGGCGGCGGGTTTGGATGTGTCGGTGGGCTCGCTCGGCACGCTGAGCGTGGACGCGGTGGCCGGACGCGACCTCGACCTGTTCGCGGTGGGCCAGATGCTGGAGACCCACACGGCGCCCGGCGTGGTGACGGTGCGGGGGTACACGGGCACCGACCCGGTGGAAGACTGGGTGGCGGCCCAGCGGGCCGGGGTGGATGCGGCGTTCTCCACGGATGCCGCGGGTATCGGGGCGATGGGAGTGTCGCTGGACGGTTGGTTGGCCGGAGTGGCGATCGACCGTGAAGCCACGGCGGTGGAGGTAGCGACGGCCCTGTCGGACGCGGCGCAGGCGGCGGCGGACGCATTGGCGTCGCTGGCAGGCGACGAGCAGGGCCTGCTCGAGGCGCGGGCCCAGGCGTTGGCCGACAAGCAGGAGGTGCTGGCGGGGTTGGCCACGGCGCTGGCGGACATCGCGCAGGCGTGTGCGGATGCCGGCTCGGCGATGGCCTCGGCCGCCGTGGAGGCGGAGCAAGCGCGCGAAGCGGGGCGGTTGGATATCGAGACCGCGCATCAGGCCGCCGCAACGGCGTTGGCGTCCAGCCTGGCGGCGGCGAGTGATGAGCTGAACCGGCTGCTGGCGGACATGACGCTGGCCATGGCGTCGGACCTGGATGCGGCGGCGGTTGCCAAGGCAACGGAGCTGCGCGACGCCCAAGGGCGGCTCGACGGTTTTGCGGTGACCAACGCGGAGAGTTACTGGAACACGACGGTGCAGTCGAAGGTGGATGAAACCCTCGACTATGTGGAAATGGCGTTGGGCGTGGCGGGACTGGTGCCTGGCCTGGGTACGGCGAGCAGTGCGGCGGGGCTGATTATCTCGCTGTGGCGGGGCAATTACGGCAACGCGGCGCTGAATGCGGTGGGGCTGATCCCGCTGGTGGGATCGTTGGCGAACGAGATCAAGCTGACGAAGTTGGGCAAGGCAGCGCTGGACCGGTTTAACCAGGCGGCCAAAGCAGTACAGAAGGCGGCATCGGTTGCTGCCAAAGGTGGCAAGAATGGACTGAAGTTTTTAGCTGAGCAGACGGGCTCGCCGCTGGCGAAGGCAGTTTACGACGCCTACGAGTTCGTGTTTTGCAAGGCGCTGAAGCTGGCGTGCTTCCGCGCGGGAACGCCGATTGAGACGGAGAGTGGCCCGCGGGCGATTGAAACGATCCGGCCGGGTGATCTGGTGTGGTGCCGGGACGACGCGGATCCGTTGGCTTCGCTGCAACTCAAGCCCGTGGAGCAGGTGTTCGAGCGTTGGGCGCGGGTGCTGGAAGTCAACCTGCAGGATGGGGTGACGATCGGCACGACGGAGGAGCATCCGTTCTGGGTGGTCGGCAAGGGTTGGGTCTGGGCGGGAGATCTGGAGCCCGGTGACCACCTGCTGGGTGAGGACGGCCGGGAGGTGGCCGTTGAGGGCATCACGCAAACCGGCCAGTTCGAGAAAGTATACAACCTGCGCGTGGCGGACAACCACACCTACTTCGTCGGCGGCGACGGGTGGGGTTTCAGTGTCTGGGTGCATAATGCGTGTAATAGAAAGATCTTTTTAAACAAAATCCGGAATCAAAGGGTATGTGCTGCTTAAATAGCGATTTAATGCATGTCGAATTCGGCATAATATTGAATTTCTAGCGATTCAGGGAACGGTTTGCCGATTGATTTGCCCCTCACTTCGTTCAGGGCTCCTAAGCGTTGAAAGGACTGGTCCTTGTGGCCATTCAAGGAAGATCGACGCATAGGAGACCTGAACGAAGTGAGGGGCCAGGGTTCAACCGTCGGGAATTTCAAGCTACCGCATCCGAAAACACGGTCATCAGTTTACAAGCAGGATGTTCGGTCATTTTGCGCGATCTATTATTCTGAATTCCGCTCTAGCACTTTTTTGCTTGAGTTCCTTAGCTGATGATGGTGCCATCGGGCACCACGGCATTGGCCGGCAGAAGGATCACCCCGTCGCGGATGGAGTAGAACGGGCCGTCGGCGAACTGCACCTGGCCGGCGTTCACCAGCCTGCAATCGCGGCCGATGCGGAAGTTCTTGTCGATGATCGCCTGCTCGATGATGGTTCCCTCGCCAATGCCCAGGGGAGGCTCGGCGCTGCCGGCGCGCAGTTCCCGGTCCGCCGGGGATTCGGTGAAGTTGGATCCCATCAAGATGGAATTGCGCAGCGTGACGCGCTTGCCGATGACGCTGCGCACCCCGATGACGGACTGCTCCAGCACGGAAGCTTCGCCGATTTCGCAACCGTCGGAAACCAGCGTATTGCGAACCGTGCACGACTGCACCCGCGAGCCGGGCAGGTTGCGCATGCGCGTGTAGATGACGCCCTCGGTGGAATGGAACTCGAAGGGGGGCTTTTCCCCGGCGAGGGCCATGTGGGTGGAGAAGTAGGAGCGAATGGTGCCCATGTCTTCCCAGAACCCATGGTGCCGGTGGGCGCGCACCCGGCCGGGATTCACCAGCGTGGGTATGACTTGGGTGACCAGGTCGGTGGCGTTCGGCAGGGAGGCGAAAGCCTCCTTCAGGGCGCTCAACTGGAACAGGTAGATGCCCATCGAGGCCAGGAACGGCCTGCTGGCATCCTCCGCGTTCTCCCGGTAGAGGGTATCCAGGCTCTCGGCGCTGGGCTTTTCCACGAAACCGCGCACCCATTGCCCGGCGTCGAGTTCGACGATGCCCATCCGGCGGGCCCGGTTGGGGCCCACGGAGGTGACGGGGATGGTGCAGGCGGCGCCACTGGCCCGGTGACCCATGACCAGGGAGCGGAAGTCCATCCGGTACAGCTGATCGGCGGAAAGCACCAGCACATCCGTGCATCCGCCGTCGCCGTCGGCATAGCTCAGGTTCTTGCGGAGGGCGTCGCCGGTGCCCTTGTACCAGTCGCTGGCCTCGTTGGTTTGCTGGGCCGCCAGAACCTCGACGAACCCGCCATGGAACGGGTCCATCTTGTAGGTGTTGGTCACATGGCGGTGCAGGCTGACACTTTGGTACTGCGTCAGGACGAAAATGCGCTGGATGCCGCTGTTGATGCAGTTGCTGACAGGCACATCGATGAGGCGATATTTGCCCGCCAGTGGCACCGCGGGAACGCTGCGATTGAGGGTGAGCGGATAGAGGCCGCTGCCGTGACCGCCACCCAGGATGAAGCAAACCACCCGTTGCATGCCCGCGTTCCCCCGCAGCCCGATGGATTCAGGTTATCGTCGCGGGGGTAAAAGATCGACCCATACCCCGCCTTCCGCCCGAGTTCTGATTCCCTAGACTGAATGTTCGATCCGGGCCAAGAGGCGCCGGTGTCCCACTAGACAGACGCGAAGACGAGGCAAGAAATGGCGGAACCCCAAGGCGACCTGGCGCTGATCGGATTGGCCGTGATGGGGCAGAACCTCATCCTCAACATGAATGACCACGGGTTCACCGTGGTGGCTTACAACCGGACCGTGAGCAAGGTGGACGAGTTCCTGGCCAACGAGGCCAAGGGCACCAAGGTATTGGGCGCACACTCCATCGCCGAGATGGTTTCCAAGCTGAAGCGGCCGCGCCGGGTCATGATGCTGGTGAAGGCCGGACAGGCCGTTGACGACTTCATCGCCCAGGTGGTTCCGCACCTGGAACCGGGCGACATCATCATCGACGGCGGCAACAGCCTGTTCGGCGACTCCGCCCGCCGGCACAAGGAACTCGAAGCCAAGGGCCTGCTGTTCATCGGCACCGGGGTTTCCGGCGGCGAGGAAGGGGCCCGCCACGGTCCGAGCATCATGCCCGGTGGCAGCCCCGCCGCCTGGCCGCATGTGAAGGAGATCTTCCAGTCGGTTTCCGCCAAGGTGGAAGGCGGGGCGCCCTGCTGCGATTGGGTAGGCGAGGGCGGCGCCGGTCACTATGTGAAAATGGTCCACAACGGCATTGAATACGGCGACATGCAGCTCACCTGCGAAGCCTACAACCTCATGCGCGACGGCTTGGGAATGTCCGCCGACGAGATGCACAAGGTGTTCGCCGAGTGGAACAAGGGTCCGCTCGACAGCTACCTGGTGGAAATCACCCGCGACATCCTCGCCTACAAGGACACCGACGGCGCCCCGCTTGTCGACCGCATCCTCGACACCGCCGGGCAGAAGGGAACCGGAAAGTGGACGGTGATCGATTCGATGGAAATGGGCATCCCCATCACCCTGATCGCCGAGGCCGTGTACAGCCGGTGCGTTTCGGCGCTGAAGGATCAGCGGGTGGCCGCCTCGGCGGTGCTCAAGGGGCCGTCCCCGAAGATCGAGGGCGACCGCAAGGCGGTGATTTCCGCGATCCACGACGCGCTCTACGCCTCGAAGATCATCAGCTACGCCCAAGGCTACATGCTGATGCGCGCCGCGGCGCAGGCCTACAACTGGCATCTCAACTACGGGGGCATCGCCCTCATGTGGCGCGGAGGTTGCATCATTCGCAGCCGGTTCCTGGGCAAGATCAAGGAGGCGTTCGACAAGAACCCGGCTCTCACCAGCCTGCTGCTGGATGACTACTTCAAGGGTGAGATCGAGCGTTGCCAGGCTGGCTGGCGCCGCACGGTGGCCACCGCCGTCACCGCTGGCATTCCCGTTCCCGCGTTCAGCACGGCGCTCGCGTTCTTCGACAGTTACCGCACCGCCCGCCTGCCCGCCAACCTGCTGCAGGCCCAGCGCGACTACTTCGGCGCCCACACCTATGAGCGCACCGACCGCCCCCGCGGGGAGTTCCATCACACGAACTGGACAGGACGCGGCGGCACCACGGCCAGCACCACCTACACCGTCTGATCCCGTTCCGATTGCCCATGGTTTGGGGGGAGCCTTCCGGCTCCCCCCGTGCCTTGGCATCCGCCCGTCAGGGTTCCATCGTGGCACAAGGCGGTCCCTGGCCGACCGCCCGGCGCCGGCCGTTCAATCCCGCCTTTTTTGATCTTGTTCAGCCAGGCAAGTCCACCGCGCCCGGAGCGGGCGCCCGGCTCAACCGGCCTTAACCCTTGGCCCTCGCCCGCACCGTGAGGTGAAGGTGGTTCTTGCCGGCGGTTTGCCAATCCACCAACACCGAGTCGTTGCCGAACTTCCACGAATAGTTCCCGCCCTGCAGGTGACCCGCGGTGGCGTTTCCGTTGAGCACGAAGCGCAGGGAATCGACGCCGCCCTGCGCGGAGATGATCGACTCGAACTTCGACTTGCGGTCGGCGGAAAAGACCTCGAGCCTCTTGGCGAGAAGCTTGCGCGCCAGCTCCGCCGCCGGCTTGGGAAGGTCCTTGAGCGCCACCCCGGCCTTGCCCACCGCCTGTCCGGAACCTCCGGGACCCTTGAGCTTTTCAAGGGCTTCCTTGTCGAGGCCCTTGGCCAGTTCCAGCAGGATCGACTCCTCCGCCTCCCAAAGTTGGCCGACGGGGTTGCCCCCCAGAAGCACCGGCCCGAACTCCCGGCCCATGTCGGGTTGGAACTCGCAATGAACCAGCGTGAGATGGTGCTGGGCGATCCTGAAGGCGAACGACTTGCCCGCCCCGGGCGCCCCGAAGAAGTTCACATACCGGCGGTTCGCCGGGGTTTGCTTGGCGATCTCCTTGCAGCGTCCCGCGCCGTATTCGGAGGTCATCGCCAGCAGCATCTTGTCCACAAGGGCGACCTGCGCCGGCTTGAGCTTGTCCAGGGGCAGTCCCTTGCGTTCCGCGGCCGGGAAAACCTCGGCGTGCCTGTCCTTGTCGTCGAAGGGCTTCAGGGCCAGGCCCTTCTGCTCCTCGTCGAGGGACTGGAACAGTTCCATGGCGACGGCGCGCGCGGCGTCATCGTTTCCCTGGAACAGCCAGGCCGAGCCGGTGAGGGTGAGGGCGGGGAACACCACGAATGACAGGAAGGCCGCCAAGGTCCGCATGCTTGTTTCCTCAAAGGGGCGGGTGGGTCAGCAGGGCGAGCAGGTCGAGACTAACCGGTGCGGCCGTGGCGCGAAACCCCCGTCCCCCATGATTGCGCACCGCCGGACTCGGCCTCAACCGGTGCCCTGTCCGCTTGTCGCGCGCCTCCCGGGAAAAAGTTAAAATGACGCAATCAGGGCGCCTCGCCGGACGGGGCTTTGGCAATGATCCAGGCAAGAAACCATGGCCAGCGAACTTTTCAAGGCGGGCGACCTCACCGCGGTCATCGGCGACAACGCCGGCGAGGGCGCCCACCGGCCGGGCTACAACGGCATCTGGTCGCTGGCCCACCGCGCGGAACAGACGAACCCGTTCGTTCCACTTTATGCGGGATTCAATTTGGAGCACATTTTCGACGGTGAAACGCTCGATGTCCGGGGCGGAAACCGGATATTCTTCGAGCCGCGCAACGCGCCGATGACGCTTCGCAGGCTGTCGGACTCGGCGGCGGAACTTCACCAGCCGCCCACTCCGACCTTTTTCCTGGAAAGCTGGACCCGGTTCGACTTTTCCCCGCCCGACGCCATCGACATCACTTTCCGCTGCCGGGCCCACAGGCACGCCTTCAAGCGGGGTTACATCGGCCTCTTCTGGGCCAGCTACATCAACGGCCCTGAGGACAAGGGCATGCATTTCCGGGGGCCCGGCGGCTGGGAGCAGCTTTGCACTCCCGCCCACAACGCGATGAGCACCGTCCGCCACGCCGACGACTCGATGCCGGTGACATTCGCCCAGGGGCACCGCGAATGCCTGTACGCCAGTTTTTCGCCGCTGCGTTTCCGGGAACCGTTTTTCCATGGCTATGTCCGCGGCCAGGTCCTCGCCTTCATGTTCGACAGCGCCTCGGGGATCCGCTTCAGCCATTCACCGAGCGGAGGAGGCGCCAACAAGGATTCCGACAGCCAGAATCCGGCGTGGGATTTCCAGATGATCATTCCCAAGTACGATGTCATGAAGGACTACGGGTTCCGGGCCAGGATCATCTATCGCGAGCGGTGTCCCAGGAGCGCGGTCTCCGCGGAATACGACAAGTGGAGGAAATCACTCCCCCGGAGTTGAATGCCTCCCGTTCGCCCGGATGGCGGCGGGCAAGCCCGATGTCCCGAAGGCATCCGTGAAAGGCCTTACCATGAACAAGGTTGTATGGATATCGCTGATGTCGTGGGCCATGGCCCTCCCGCCGGCCGCGCGCGAACCCCTTGCCGAATTGGCGGTGGCTCCCGGCAAGGTGACGGTCGAACCGGCGGCGTGGAACAAGCCCGTCGTCATCAGGACGCCGGAGGAGGCCGCCAAGGCATTCGACAAGGAGGCCTTGGCCATCGTCACCCGGAAGGTGGACTTCGCCAGCCAGGTCGTGCTCGTGTTCGCGTGGAGGGGTTCCGGCGGCGACAAGCTTGAGCACGCCGTGGCCGAGTCTTTCCCGGAACAGGTGCGTTTTTCCCTGGCGCGCGGCAGGACCAAGGATCTCCGCGCCCATGGCAAGGTTTTTGTCTTGAACTCGAATGCGCGCTGGAGCGCCGAGGAGAGGAAATGACGCGGCGGCCACCAGCCCAAGCCGCGGGCGCCGGCGCCCTAGAATGCGGTTGTCAGTCGTCCATGCGATTCGAACCTGCGGCCATGAACGGGAGGAGATGAGTCATGCGCGTTGCCCTTGTTGCGAGCCTCGCGGCATTCCTGGCCATCGGAGTTTCAGCGGGCCCCGCGCGTTGCGCCGATGACGCCCCCAAGCCCAAGGTGGCGCATGTCCGCCTGTCCGGCGAGGTGGGCGAGGGCACCATCTCCGCCGATTCGATGCGCGCCGAGAAGGACCTGCATTTCATCAGGGAGCGGCTTGCCAAGGCCGAGGCGGACAAGGCGGTGCGCGCCGTGTTCCTCGACCTTGCCGGCGTCGAGTGCGGATTTGGGTTGCTCGACGAGTTGCGCGACGCCGTTTCAGCGGTCCGCAAGTCCGGCAAGAAGGTCGTCGCCTATTCCTCATCCGGGGAGTCGCGCGACATCCTGCTCGGCCTCGAGGCCGACGAGTTCTGGATGCCGGAATCGGCCTGGATGATGCTCGTGGGGGTGCGCAGCGAGGTCTACTTCTACAAGGAGATCCTCGACCTGCTGGGGGTGAAGGCCGACTTCCTCAAGGTGGGCGACTTCAAGTCGGCGGTGGAGCCTTACACCCGCACCAGCCTGAGCGAACCGGCCCGCCGCCAGATGGCCGAGATGCTCGACGATTTCTTCAACAAGGCCATCATCGGCGGAATCCTGAAGGCCCGCCCCGCGGGCAAGCTCACCGCCGCGGGAGTCAAGGCCGCCATCGACAAGGCGCCGCTTTCCGCGCGCGACGCCCTTGAGGCCGGGCTTCTCGACCGCGTCGGTTACCGGCACGAGGCGCTCGAGCGGGCCATCGGGTTCGCCGGGGCCGGCGCCCAGGTGGTGAACGACTACGAGAAGAAGAAGGCGCCTGAAATTGACTTCTCCAATCCCTTTTCTCTTCTCAAGGCCCTGAATCCGCCGAAGTCCAAGGCCGGCAAGGATCCGCGCATCGCCGTCATCTACGCCGTCGGCGCCATCGACACGGGCAAGAGCGGCGTGGGCCTGATGGGATCCAAGGTGGGCAGCGATACCATCGTCGAGGCGATCAGGCAGGCCGAGGACGACGCCACCGTCAAGGCGATCGTGCTGAGGATCGACAGCCCCGGCGGATCGGCGCTGGCCAGCGACCTCATCTGGGCGGAACTCAGGCGCTGCAAGAAGCCCGTCATCGCCAGCATGGGTGATGTCGCCGCCAGCGGCGGCTACTACATCGCGATGGCCGCCCGCAGGATCATCGCCGAACCGTCGACCATCACCGGTTCGATCGGGGTTTTCGGCGGCAAGCTGGCCTATGGGCCGGTGATGGAAAAGGCCGGGTTGCGCACCGAGGTGGTGAGCCGGGGAGCCAACGCGGGGGTGCTCAGCGGCGGCAACCCGTTTTCCGATTCCGAACGCCAGGCGATGTCGAAGCTCATTGAGGAAACCTACGGGCAATTCCTGGCCAAGGCCGCCGAGGGACGCAAGAACGCCGGCAAGGCCGGCATGACCGTGGAGAAGATCAAGCCCCTGGCCGGCGGCAGGGTCTGGACGGGCCGGCAGGCGCTTGCCAACGGACTGGTGGATGAACTGGGCACCCTGGATCAGGCCATCCTCGCGGCGCGCGACCTGACCGACATGGCCAAGGACAAGTCACCCGAGCTGCTTCGTCTCCCCAAGGCCGGCAGCGTGCTTGATTCGCTCCTCGACTTCGAGTTGGGCGTCGGCGCCATGACGAACGCATTCGGACAGGCCCTGGCCAATGGAACCGCCGGCCCGGGCGCCCGGAAAGCCCTGTCGATCGGCGCCGGGCTGGCCAACCTCAAGGGCGGGCCCGTTTACCTCCTGCCCTTGGAACCGATGTCGATTCGCTGATCACATTTCCTTTCCTCATGCTTAAGGTTGGCTGATGGCTAACCACAGGAACTGATATTCCATGAATTGTTCCAAGTGTTTGTCGCGTGGCATTCACGCGAAACCCGGAAGGAAACAGTGACATTGACAATTTCGTAAGGTCGTTTAATATCTAAATACCTCTCCATTTCATGTTCTGAGCCGCATTGATG
>JAGWVO010000685.1 GCA_018970845.1 Planctomycetota bacterium | reverse complement strand
CAGCGTAAAAAATCCTTGAGTTTTTGAGCATCGATATCTGCCGGATGCCTGAAAGTCAGGCGACAAACCTCCTCATTCTCCCTGTCGCCAGTGACCTCCCTTGTCGACCCGATACCCGCCATTTGGGTCAGGTTCACCATGCCTTTCCTGCCAGCAATCCGGCAATCCAACGCGTTGGGATCCTTGGTTTTCATTGTGAGCCAGATTCTTCTCCGTCCTGGAATTTTTGCCTTGATGGTGTCGCGCGAATCAAAATCAAGTTGGATTCCGGTAACGCTGTCCCTCGCGAGTCCAAGAATCGCGCTGACCAATGCTGGATCCCACTGGCGCGATTTTCCAACTGGGAATCCTTTCGGATTGGTATGCCATGTTTCGCCAAGAACCTTCCAAGGCATAAGTGCGGCAGGTTGTTCGAGGGCCAATCCGTTCTGCTTGAGATGCGAGGCCACGGCTGTGCTGAAAAATTTCCTGAAAGCCGGCGTGTCGATTTCCTCAACCCTGTGGGCCAATATGGTGACCGCTTGCCAAGGCATGGTCTTCATGTTCACGACCCTCACGCGCGGATCGTTCCCATAAATAGGCAATCCTTTTGTCTGGTTCAGGGGCGGGATTCCCAATGATGCTTCAAGGGAATCGGCGGAAAATGCGCCCTTGGCGACCCTGAAGACGAGGCGAACCAGCCATTCCATTCCTGTCATCGCATGGCAAAACCATGTGGCTGGCCTGCCTTTTGCCGCGAACTCGACCACATGCCTTTCATCCCATCTCGGGTCATCCAATTCCTGATGCTGCGCACAAAGGGATTCAATCCTTTCCAGAATCGCCCCATCCCATTTGCATGGCTTGCCATCAGGCGTGAGCCGATCGCGGAGGTGCCATGTTCGACCGTCGGTCTTCCATGGCATCTCCGTTCCATCATCAATTTCAGCAACTTCCGGTTCGGGTTCCCGGGGGCTTTCGAAGGATTGAACAATCCGTTCTCTCACTGGCCCGGCCTGCAACACCGGTAGCAGGAATTCCGCCGTGTGAGAATGCTCGGCCCTTTCGGGCCTGGATTCGGTTTCCCACAGACGGTGCCATTTTCCAGCAACTATTTCCTCGGGAGATCCTTGGGCCACAATCCTTCCACCCTTGGGCCCGGCCTCAGGTCCAAGGTCGATGATCCAATCGGCATTCTTGATGACATCCAGGTTGTGTTCCACAACCACGACCGTGTTGCCCTGGTCAACCAGCCGGTGCATGACCTGAAGTAGCTTTTCAATGTCGGAGAAATGAAGTCCCGTCGTGGGTTCATCAAGGATGTACAAGGTTTTGCCCGTTGATGGCCTGGCCAACTCCGCCGCCAGTTTCACCCGTTGGGCCTCCCCGCCTGAAAGCGTTGGGGCCGGTTGACCCAATTCAAGGTAACCGAGACCCACATCAGCGAGCGTTTGAATAGCCCTCCTGATCTTGGGTATGCCTCCAAGGAATTCCAGCGCCTCATCGACCCGCATCGCGAGCACATCGGCAATTGATTTCCCCTTGAACTTGACGGCCAGTGTTTCCGCGTTGAATCTTTTTCCTTGGCAGGTTTCGCATTCGATCCAGACATCGGGT
>JAGWVO010000105.1 GCA_018970845.1 Planctomycetota bacterium | reverse complement strand
GTGATCCTCACCCGATTGTCGCGGACGGCGTCCATGGCCTTGCCGGCCAATTCCTCCATGCCGATGAACCATTGGTCGGAAAGGAGCGGTTCGATCGGCGTCTTGCTGCGGTCGGAGTGGGCCAACTCGATGTCGCGGTCCTCACGGCCTTCAAAGAAGCCGAGCGCCTCCATGTCCTCGACGACCTTCTCGCGCGCCTTGTAGCGTTCCATTCCCGCGTAAGGGCCGCAAAGGCTGTTAAGGGTGCCGTCGGGGTTGAGGATGTTGAGCAGCGGCAGGTTGTTGCGTTGGCCGCAGGCGTAGTCATTCCGGTCGTGCGCGGGGGTCACCTTCACCGCGCCCGTGCCGAGTTGAGGATCAACCAAAAGCGGGTCGGCGATGATGGGGATTTCCCTGTCGGCCAGGGGAACCCGGACCATTTTCCCGATCCAGGCCTTGTATCTTTCGTCCTCCGGATGAACAGCCACGGCCACATCGCCCAGCATGGTCTCCGGGCGGGTGGTTGAGAACCGGATGTGGCCGCTTCCGTCCACAAGCGGGTATCGGAAGGTCCAGAATCCGCCCTTGACCGTCTCGGTGAAGGTCTCGTCGTCAGCCACCGAGGTCTGAAGTTGGGTGTCCCAGTTGACGAGTCGCTTGCCGCGGTAGATGTGGCCGTCGCGGAAGAGGTTGAAGAAGGTGCGCCTGACGGCCTTGGCGCACATCGGGTCGAGCGTGAACCGGGTGCGGGTCCAGTCGCACGAGCAACCCATGCCTCGCAACTGCTCAAGTATTTTCGACCCGTATTGCTCCTTCCATTCCCAGATGCGGCGAACAAGTTCCTCCCGGCCAAGGTCGTGGCGGGTCTTGCCCTCGAGTTCACGGATTCGCCTTTCCACGACCGCCTGGGTGGCGATGCCGGCATGGTCGGTTCCCGGCACCCAGCAGACATCGAACCCGCGGGCCCTGTGCTGTCGGGCCAAAATATCCTGCAGGGTGTTGTTGAGGGCGTGGCCCAGGTGCAGGGCCCCGGTCACATTGGGAGGGGGGATCACCATGCTGAACGGGGGCTTGCCGGAATCGGCGCGAGCCGTGAACAGGTCGAGCCTGTCCCACAGTTCCAGGCAGCGCCTTTGGGCGAGGGAGGGTTCGAACTGCTTGGGCAATTCCATGCTCATGGGTGTTTCCGGAGAATGGTGGATGCATATCGGGCGGGATGGTCACCGCCGCCTGGCGCCATCCTTGAACAGTTTGTGCTCGATGCTGTCCACCAGGGCGATCCAACTGGCCTCAACGATATTCTCGCTGACCCCCACGGTGGTCCAGATGTCAGCGCGGTCGCGGCATTCCAGAACCACCCGAACCCGCGCGGCGGTTCCTTCCCGGGCGTTGACAACGCGCACCTTGTAATCTTCGAGGGTCATCTCGCCCAGGCTGGGAAAAGCCGGCAGCAGGGCCTTTCTCAAGGCGGCGTCGAGCGCGTTGACCGGCCCGTCGCCTTCCGCGGCGGTGTGAACCAGGGAACCGCCGACCCTCAGCTTCACCGTGGCCTCGCAAGCGGGAGTTCCCCCCGCCCCGGCCTCGATGTTCACCCTGTAGGCGACGCGATCGAAACTGGCGACGAAGGTGCCGGCGGTTTTGCGGACAAGAAGTCCGAAGGACGCCTCCGCTGCCTCGAATTCGTAGCCGGCGTGCTCCATGTCCTGGACCCGCTCAAGGATCTTGCGGGTCAAATCGGCATCTCCCGTGAGGTCGTGGCCGGAGACCTTGTTGACAATGGTGGCCCGGCCTGAAAGCTCGCTTACCAGGATGCGCCTCTCGTTGCCGACCAGGGCTGGATCGATGTGCTCGTAACTGCGGCTGACCCGGCTGACGGCGTGGATGTGCATTCCACCCTTGTGGGCGAAGGCGCTGGTGCCCACGAACGGTTGGCCGGGCCGGAAGTTCATGTTCGCCGTCTCATGGACGAAGCGGGAAAGTTCGGTGAGCCTGGCCACGCTGCCTGGTGCCAGCACATTCCGGCCCAGCTTGAGCGAAAGCAGCGCGGCCACGCTGACAAGGTCGACATTCCCGCACCGCTCCCCGATGCCGTTGATGGTGCCCTGCACCTGGACGGCCCCCTCGCCAACGGCGGAAAGGCTGTTGGCCACGGCCAGTTCGCAATCGTTGTGGCAATGGATGCCAAGGAGCGCCGAGCCCATAACCTCCTTGGCCGCGCGACACGCCCGCGCGACCTCCCCCGGCAGGCTGCCGCCATTGGTGTCGCATAGCACCGCGCGGGACGCGCCGGCACGGCATGCAGCCCCCAAGGTCGCGAGCGCGTATTCCGGATTGGCCTTGAAGCCGTCGAAGAAGTGCTCGGCGTCGTAGAAAACCTCGCGTCCGGCGGCCCGGCAATACGCGATGGTGTCGGCGATCATCGCCACATTTTCATCGAGGCTGACCCCGAGGACCTCGGTCACATGCAGGTCCCAGGTCTTGCCCACAATCGTCACAACGGGGGTGCCGGCATCGAGAAGTGCCTTCAATCCGCCGTCCTCCGACGCGCGGATTCCCTTGCGGCGCGTCATGCCGAACGCCACCACCCTGGCATGGTTGAGCCGGAGGTCGCGGACGGAGCGGAAATATTCGGCGTCCTTGGGATTGGAGAGCGGGTATCCTCCCTCGATGAAGTCAAAGCCCATCTCGTCGAGGCGCTTGGTGATGGCCAACTTGTCCTGAACCGAGAAGTTCACTCCCTCTCCCTGGCTGCCATCCCGCAGGGTCGTGTCGTAGAGTTCCACCCGGCTCATCGCGCCACCAAGCCATCCGATGCTATTCCTGCCGCACGCCACACCGGGCGGGACGGCTCTTTTATCAATCAGCCCATCTTAGCGGTATCGGGTTGGGTGGCCAATCGGTTTCAGGAGCGCCCTAGGTTCCGGCATCGCTGGGTGGAAGTGCCGGTCCGCTGGTTCGCCTGATGGGGCAGTCGACATGCCTTCGCCAGCGCTGGTCGTCGCGCTTGGGATAGTCGCGCCTGTAATGGGTTCCCCGAGACTCGGCGCGGGTGAGCGCCCCTTGGATCATCAGCCTTGCCACCGCGAGGAGGTTGGAAAGTTCCCAGCCGTCGCGGCCGGCGAACTCACGCCTCCAGACATAGCCGCACCAGAAATCGACCTGGGCAAGCGCCTGTTCGAGCTGTTCGCCTTCCCTTTCGATTCCGACAGACCTGCCCATGAGTGACCGCAGAGAGTTCAGGATGTCCTCCACATCGAGATTTTGGCCCGAGTCCCTGGCCTCCTTCTCGCTAATGGGAGGCACGAGGTAGTTGTCGGGCAGTCGGTTGGCTTCCTTGGAGGCGCCTTCGCCGCAGCGAGTTCCGTACACCAAGCCCTCGATCAGGCTGTTGGAGGCCAGGCGGTTCGCCCCGTGCAGGCCGCTGCTGGTGACCTCGCCGGCGGCCCACAGCCCGGGCAGGTTTGTTCTGCCGTTGCGATCAACCACAACCCCGCCAATCGTGTAGTGGGCTCCCGGACGCACGGGAATGAGGTCACGGGCAATGTCGAGGTCGAACTCCCGGCACGCCCGGGCGATCCCGGGGAATCGGCGGTGCACATGGTCCGGATCGAGATGGCGCAGGTCGAGGTAGACATTGGGATGCTGGGTGCGGTTCATGGCCCGGAAAATCGCCCGGGCCACGATGTCGCGAGTGGCCCTTTCGGCGCGGGGGTCTTCCGCGATCATGAACCGATCGCCATCCTTGTCGCGAAGGTAGGCGCCCTCGCCGCGCACCGCCTCGGATATCAGCGAACGGCTTGAACCCGCCACATACAGCACGGTCGGATGGAACTGGATGAATTCCATGTCCCGAAGCCTTGCGCCCGCCCGGAATGCCGCGGCCATTCCATCTCCCGTGGCTATGGGGGAGTTTGTGCTTTCTCGATAAATCCTCCCGCAACCGCCGGATGCCAGGATGGTTTGCTTGGCCCAGATGAGTTGCCTTTCGCCTTGCTGGTCGGCGACGAGGGCCCCGACGCAGCAACCATCATGAGTGATCAGGTCGACCAGGATTCGCCTGTCCCAAATCTCCAGGTGAGATTGCCGCCTGGCATGGGCGATCATTCCCCGCATCACCTCGGCGCCGGTGGCGTCTCCGAGCGCGTGGACGATTCGCGCGTGGCTATGGCCTCCCTCCATGGTCAGGGCCAACTGACCGTCGACCCGGTCGAATTCAACTCCGAATCTCACAAGGTCATCGATCTGCCCGGGCGAGGCATCAGCCACCTCGCGCACAACCTCCTCGTCGCACAAGCCGTCGCCCGCGACCAAGGTGTCCCTCACATGGTTGGCAATGGAGTCCTCGGGGGAAAGCGCGCCGGCGATTCCGCCCTGCGCCCAAGAACTGTTGCTTGTTTCCGGCAATTCCTTGGCTATGACCAGCACCCGCAGGTTCGGCGGGGTGGCAAGAGCCGCGCGAAGGCCTGCTATTCCCGAGCCCAGCACGAGCACATCCGCGAATACATGCCGCAGGTGCTTCGGATGGAACCGCACCAGGTGGCGGGGGCTTTCGTGACGGGTCATGAAACCGTCACCGGAGTTTCGGGTCGGCGGGGAGTTTTCGCTTCCGGCTGAATTCCCGCCAGGCATCCTGGTATTCCACGGGAGGTGGCGGCCGGTTGTCCGTGCCGGCTTCTGCACCCTCGCGCGCTCCAGTGCGGGCTTTTCTCACGCCCACCGATTGCAGACCGCCAGCCTGTTGGGGTGAAGCCGTGTCGGGCCGGTTGGAATCCTGTTCCAGCTTTTCGCGACGGTTTTTGAGGTATTCCTCATATTTGCGAATCTCTTCGTCAGATATGCCTTGCTGCTTGAGCTTCTCCTTGTTGCGGCGAACCTGATCCTGCAGGCTTTCCAGTTGGGCCAATGATGCCTTGCCGTTGGCCGGGTCAATGGCGTCGGGCTTTTCCCGGCTTCCGCTCACGGCGCCACGATTGTCCTCTGCCGTGGGATTCATCCCCGGAGCATTCGCCCGATCATTGGCACCGCCACCCGGCATGGGCTGATTGCCTTGTCCGGGCATCGGCATGGGCTGGTTGCCCAGACCGGGCATCGGCATGGGCTGGTTGCCTTGACCGGGCATCGGCATGGGCTGGTTGCCCTGTCCGGGCATGGGCATGGGCATTGGCTGGTTGCCTTGCCCGGGCATGGGTTGGTTGCCCTGACCGGGCATAGGCATGGGTTGGTTGCCTTGTCCGGGCATGGGATTTTTTTCCTGCAACGCCTCCTGGATCCGCCGCTCCACATCCTTGATTTCGGGAGGCATGTTGTTGGGGTTTTGTCCGGGCATGGGTTGATTGGCCTGATCGGGCATTGGCTTTTCATTGACTCCGGGCATCGGCTTGTCACCCATGGGATTGCCGTTTTGCCCTGGTTTGTTTTCCTGCTTCTCGCCTGGATTCATTCCCTGTTCGGGATTTCCGCCAGCCATGGGTTGGGCGGCATTTTTGTTGTTTTCATCCTGCTTTTGCTGGTTTCGCTGGAACTGATCCATTTTTTCCTTGTCCCGTTTCTCGTCCTCCCGTTTTTGGGCATCGTTGGCCGGGGGAGTGAGATTCAGCAGGATGGACGCGCTTTGGCCGGTGCGAGTTGGATCCGGATGATGGTCTCGCGCCTCAACCGCCAGGCGCAGTTTTTGGCCAGCGGCAAGAGTCACAGCTTGCCCTTGGCCATCCACCAAATCCAACAATTTTATGGTGACAAGTCCTTCAAATTTTTTGGAAGGCCCGGTTTCACCAGCGGGAATGGCCACGGGCACGGGCCTGAGGGGCGTTTCAGCGCCTTCTGAAAGCCATTCAAGCTTCAATCCCAGTGATTTGAGTCCCCAGTCATCGGAAGCCTTGACCCTTGCCAGCACCTGTCCATTCACGGGAACGCTGGCGCCCTCGGCTGGTTCGAGCAATTCAACGGTCGGGGGCTTGTCCTCGACAACCTCGACAGGGAATGTCGCCATATCCCTCCAGGTGTTTCCTTCCCCCTTGATCACGATCCTGTAGGCGCCCGGCTTGTCCAATGGCAGGGGAATATCAAGATTGCGTGGATTCTGAAAATCGGGCGATCCCCGGATTTCGCGTTCCGCGCCGCCTTCCGGGCGGAAGAAAATGCCGCCCTCAACGCCCGGGACATTGGTTTCCAGGGTGATGCTTGCCTTTGATCCCGCCACGCCCTGGATGGGCCTTTCGCGGGAGACCAAGGGTTGCCCCTTCATGTAGGGGGGCGGATCAACCTTGGAGACGAACCCGGTGAGTTTCAGGGGGGTGGAAACCTCGACCTGCACCAACGCGCTGGCGCCGTCCCCCGCCAGCACCTGCAGCCAACCGCCCTCCCCGATGGATTCAGCCGGAATGGTCGCGATCCAGCGGGATTTGTTGGCTGTCGGCTTGCGCATGGCGATGCTTTTGGGAGGGCCGTTGTCTCCGAGCGCCCGATATTGCAGCCGGGGTGATTCAGGGTTTCCAGCCTCGGGTATGGTCCCGGTGATTTCAGCGATCACATCCAGCGATTGCCCAGGTTTCACCCGGGCGGTCTTGGAAGGCTGAATGACGCGGACTTCCGTGGAGTTTTTCAAGATCTTCATTTCGGTGGACGATTCAGTGAGGCCGGCATCGTTGGGGCGGGAGTCGCGGGCCGAAACGATCATTTTCACCGATTTGCCGGCAAACTCGCCCAACTCGGCGGCGCGAACAGTCCAGGTGCCCGTTGCAGCGGATACGGGTTTATTGCCCGGCAGGGATGGAAGTCCCGCGGCCTTCAGGGGCAATTTCCTGCCATCGGGCAGCGCCAGGTGCGCGGAGACCGACGCCAGTCCGAAGTCGTCATTGACTTGGAACTGGAAATCCTGCGTGTCGACCAACCGCAGTTCCACGACTGATTTCGAGGGATCGGGAAGAATTCGGAGAATCGACGGTTTCTGGTCATCCGTCACGGTCAGGGAAGCCAAGGTGGTCTCGAACGGATCACCAGACTTGCTCACTATCCGAAGGTGATATTGGCCGGATTCGTTCGCGGAAAGGTTCACGGAAAAACGCTTGCCGTCCTCGGGATTGATGGTTGCCTTGATGCGCTCGGCGCGGCGTTCCAGTCCGGCGAACATCACGAGTTCGGCCGAGCGCAACTCGTCGCTTGCGGATCCAAGGATGGTGACCTTGGAGCCCTTGATGGCCGACAGGCCGGGCTCGTTTCCCTCGATCGGGTCAAGCCTCAGGTGGGCCGGGGGCTCCACCCTGGTTGTGATCGATTGAATGAACAGGTCGAGTCTCACTTCGACGCGGTGATCAACCGTTTGGTTGTCTCCCGCCGTCACCTTGTACCAGAAGCCCATTTGCACCAGGTCTTTGGAAACGGTGCCAATCCAGGTGCCATCGCTGCGGCCCGGCTCGGTTGTCATGGGGATGCCCACGGGAGCCTGTCCCGCGGCGTTCCAAACCCAGAGAGTGGCCGCATCCCTGGCGCCCGCGTCCGGCACTTTGCCAGACAACTTCACGCGGATGGCCATGTCGCGTCCAACGGCCACGGATCCATCGCCACCCTGCGGGTCGATGATTTCGATTCCGGTATCGGCCACCACGGCCCTGGGGGTCCAAGGGGTGAGGCCCCTGGTCAGGGCGCTGGCAAAGGTTCCAGGACCCAGCACAAACAGAAGGACAATGAGAAGGACGGCACTTGCGGCGAACAGGATCGCGGCGGACTTCGGGCGGGGCAGGGAGTTGACCGCCTCGTTCACATCAACTTCCTCGATGTCGCGCGCCGCCCGGTTGATCACCGCGCCGCGGATGGCGGCCGGCATCGTTTGGTGGCGCAGATCGAGCCAGTTGATGACACTGTTTCGGCAATCAGGAATCGACGCCTCGATGGTGCGGGCGGAGTAGTACGGATTGATCCTGACGAACAGGGGACGCAACAGGGCCCTTGAAACGATGATTGTCACGCAAAGGCCAAGGATCGCAAGGATGGCGGTCCCAGCCCACATGGATGGCCGGAAGATGGCATGGGAGGCCACCAAGGCGGCGGCACCGAGGAAAAGCGCCGAGCAACTCCACAGCATGCCGCTGGAAAGTTCCCGACCCTTGAGCAAGCCCCCAGCGGCATCGAGAACCTGCTCGATGCGGGCTTCGGCCGCCTCGCTGACGGACCGCGGTTCATGCGTGGCGGTGGCCATCAGTTTTTACTCCCCGGGTTTCCGCTGAGGACGGGAAATCCATTCAAGCTTATTCTACTAACTACGATTGCGTATACCGAATCCTTGAGCGGATTCGGATTTCCCGCATGGAAGGAATTGAGAGGCGCTTGGCTGCGCTTGGACATCCGTTACAGGCGGGCCGTTCTATCGAAGGGGTTGAAATCATGAAGATCACCAATCGTCGCGAAGCCATGGGTTTGATGGCATCGGCCACCGGTTCATGCGTGCTTTCGGGCGCCGTGGCCACGGCCCAAGGTGCGGAACCCCCGTTCAAGCTGGGTTCCGTCACTTATAATTCGCTGCAAGCCCATGACCTGCCTACACTTCTGGAAATCTGCAAGACGACCGGCATTTCCCCCGTGGAATTCAGGACCACCCACAAGCACGGGGTTGAACCCTCGTTGTCCAAGGACGCACGGGCGGAAGTCAAAAAGCGCTGCGCTGATGCGGGGGTTGTCATTTGGGGGCTTGGATCGGTCTGCGAATTTCATGCTGCCGACATGGCTGTTGTTAATAAAAATATAGAGATTTGTAAGCAGTTTCTACAGCTTGCAAGCGATTTGGGCGCCAAGGGGGTCAAGGTTCGTCCCAACGGATTTCCCAAGGGGGTGCCACAGGAAAAAACCCTGGAGCAGATCGGGAAGGCCCTCCGGCCCTGTGGCGATGCGGCCGCGTCTCTCGGCGTCGAGGTTTGGGTCGAGGTTCATGGCGCCGGCACCCAGGAACCGGCCAACATGAAGGCCATCATGGGCCATGCCGGCCACAAGAGCGTCGGCGTGACATGGAATTCCAACCCCACCGATGTGAAAAAGGGCAGCATCAAGGAGTCGTTCGAGATGCTGCGTCCCTGGATCATGTCATGCCACATCAATGACCTGAACAACGACGCCAAGGGCACCTATCCTTATCGCGAATTGTTCCGTCTCCTGAGGGAAACGGGATACGACCGGACCACCCTCATCGAAATCGGCCAGTCCTATCCCGACAAGGAAAAATGCATCGCCTTCTTCCGCGACTACAAGGCGTTGTGGCGGAAGCTTGCCTCCGCATGATCCGCGAAAGAATCCAGGAACGGCACGGTCCCCATGAACGGCGGTGCCTGCTTCTGCTTCCGGAAGGCGGACAAGCGGACCGGCTGATCATGGTTTTGCATGGATGCGGTGGAACGGCCTCATGGATGGCCGTTGAAACCGCCCTGGAGGAAAGGGCGCGGGAAGCCGGCATAGCCTTGGCTTTTCCCGAGGCGACCCGCGCCAACATGAATTCTCCGGCGCATTTCATGGCGAATCCCCCCTGCTGGGAGGATGGCGCCGAACGACACCTTCCCAAGCCCGCCCCTGGCGCCGATGATTCCGGCTGGATCACATCGCTTGCCGGAAGGCTGTCCGCCCGATTGGGCCTCCGTCGGCCGCCCGTGCTGGCTGGATTCTCCAACGGCGCCGGCATGATCGCCGCGGCCATTGTTCGGGGAGGCGCCGAATTTGGCGGGGCGGCCTTTGTTTGCGGGTATCCCCGCCGGCCGCCGCCCGGCAGGATCGCGCCGGTGCCCAGCCTGTTCCTTATGGGAGGCGCCGACCCTCTGGTTCCCTGGGAAGGGGGTAGCGCCGTTCTTCCATGGCACCCGGACCCGATTTTCGTGCCCGCCATCGGTGAACGGGCCGGCCTATGGGCGGCGGCGATGGGCGCCCGCGCCGGGGAAACTTCGTTTCATTCCCATCCCGATTGGGATGAATGGATCCATGCCGGGGCCCAAGGCCATGCGCTGGTGACGGTTCGTCGGGTGAGGGGATTGGGGCACCACTGGCCTGGCGGCAGGGGGCAATGGTCGGATCCCGCCAGCGGAAGTCGCCGGGACGACCTTGCCGCCTCGGAAATGATCCTCGAACATTTTGGATTGCTGG
>JAGWVO010000684.1 GCA_018970845.1 Planctomycetota bacterium | reverse complement strand
CAAGGGCCGATGATGAGTTGCTGACGGCCTTTTGAGCGAGGCCCGCCGCGGTTTTGCCGTCCGATATAGCTTTCAACGGATCCCACATTCATGAAATCAAACCAGGAGCCGATCGTGAAGCATGGGACATTCATCTTTGGAAAATGGGCCGAGCAGTCCTCGGCCTTCCAGTAATCGTCGAAATTCGGATGGCGATACCAGTCGGCCACGAGCAGGCGATTGTGGGCCGGTACGCGGCAAACGGCATCCATCTGGCGGAATCGGACAGGGCGATCGCTGCCTCCGATCCTGTAACCCTCGTGGTAGAGGCTGAGGCCGGTGTCCGTCATGTGCTGGGCGACCAGGTGGGGCGGATTCGTGATGGCCAGGAAGTTTTGGGCGAAACCGGCCTGGGAACCGCCGAAAGTCCCTACTTTTCCCGTGCTCCACGGCCGTGAAGCCAACCATTCCACGAGGTCGTAACCGTCCTTGAGTTCGCCCCAGCCCAGCGCTCGGTAACCAACCCATGTGCCTTCCGACCGCTGCGATCCCCGGAAATTCGCCGCTGCCACGACAAAGCCGGCGGATGCGAGGCGCGCGTAGCGTTGTCGGGAGGATTCGCCGTCGACGGGTGCGTAGCGCTGTTCCAGCAGCACCGGCCATGGGCCGGAACCGGGTGGCTTGAACAGGTGTGTTGAAAGCTTGACCCCGTCGCGCATGGGAATCATCACATGCTCGTGGATGATTCCACCGGGCAAAGGTTTTGGCGTCGCCTGCGCCAAGATCAATGCCGCAAGAGTTGCGGAGAGCATCGCGATTCCCCTGTGATGGTGCCGCTGGTGAAATTTCCATCGTCGTTCAGGGGGTTAGACGGCGCAAGGCTTGGCGGGCTTGGCTATCGCGGGGTACGATCTTTTTCCCCGAGGTGATGGGAACCAAACCGCGGAGCGTGATCGATGCCAAGTCCTGAAACGGGATTGCTGGAACTTCATGAAATATCCGAGGCCCGAACCCGTTTGCAGGGAAAGTTGCGAAGGACGCCGACATGGCTCTCCGAGGCGTTAACCAAGGAACTGGGGATTCCGACATTCCTGAAAATGGAATGCCTCCAGAAGACCGGGTCGTTCAAGCCAAGAGGCGCCCTCAACAAGCTTTTGACACTATCGATGGAGCGGTGTCGCGGCGGAGTGGTGGGCGTGAGCGGGGGGAATCACGCCCAAGGGTTGGCTTTCGCTGCCAAGCTCCTCGGGCTCGATGCCACCATTTGCATGCCGGCAAGCACGCCTCGCAACTATCTGGAAGCCACAAGGGCGTATGGAGCCAAGGTTGTGCTTTGTCCCGATATTGTCTCGGCGTTCGCCGAGGCGAAGCGCCTGAGGGAAACGGGCCTCACCGAGGTCCACCCATTCGATGATCCGCTTGTCGCCGCTGGTCAGGGAACTGTCGGCTTGGAGATCCTTGAGGATGTGCCGGATGTTTCGACAGTCTTCGTGAGCATAGGAGGCGGCGGGCTGATCAGCGGCGTGGCGACAGCAATCAAGCGACAAAGGCCGGAAGCGCGGATTATAGGTGTCGAGACCCTTGGCGCCGATGCCATGGCCAGGAGCCTATCCGCCGGAAAA
>JAGWVO010000683.1 GCA_018970845.1 Planctomycetota bacterium | reverse complement strand
CGTTGCCGAAGGAAACCTTCTGTGCCGCTCCGGCCTTGTTCCAAACGATGGTCACCTTGTACTCGCCGGGGGTGGCGCCGTCGCCTTCCTCGTAGGTATTCAGGATGAATTTGCCTTGGGCATTGGTTTTGGCGAAAGGCTTCACATCCCGCTCGCGGTCTTTTTCCTGGGGATGGAACACCACCAAGGCGCCTTCGGCAGGTTTCCCGCCCACCAGAACCTCGCCCGAGGCCTTCACCACCTGAAGCTTGCGGTCAGCACCGCAGCCCAATCCAATAACGGCAACCAAGCCGCACAACAATAAGGTGCGAAACATTCAAGATTCTCCTTTTGGGGTATGCGGTTCAGTCGGTGCTGGGGCTGGTTTCGGAAGCTGTCAGGCCCTGGCCCCTGGCGGTGATGAGCGCCGCGTAGGTCTGGGGCGAGATCGACTCCTTGGCAAAGCGGACAGAACCATCGGTGAACACCAGGTTGGCTCCGCCGGAGTGGAACGAATAGGTCTCGTTGTCGTTGGTGCAGTTGATCACGCAGTTGCCGGGGCCGGTCTGGCTGGTCTTGGAAATGGTGCCGTCGAGTCCGTAGTCGTTCTCGTGGTTCAGCCAGGCGCCGTCGCCGCGGCTGGTCTGGCTCTTGATCGTGCTGCCGATGTACTCGACGGGGCGGCCGGCGTCCTCGCACAGCAGGATCGTGTTGCTGGTGCCATCCAGGATGGAGGCGATGGTGTTGGGTTGCGACGCCGCCAGCCCGAAGGCTGCGATCGAGGCGGCGTTGCCTGAAACCTTGAACTGCATGGAGCTGGCCAGGGTCGTGGAAGAGGCGGTGTTGGGGTATCCGAAAAAGGTGATGGAGCCCGAGTTGATCGAGGTGCAGGTGGCGTAGTCGGTTGGAGCGAGTCCCGAGTAGGGCATACCCACGGAAGTGCCGGCGCAGGTGAGGTTGGAACCAGGGCTGCTTGGGCAGAGGAAGGTCTTCACCCTGTTCTTGCCTACACCCTGATTGTCAGGGGTGCCTGGAATGAGCGAGGGACTGGACTGCCAGGGGAACTTCAGGTTGTAGGCCTTGTAGAGGGCTTCCTGCTCGATGTAAGGCAGGAAGTTGGGGGCCCAGGAGTGAATGACGCCGGGGTAGGGCGCACCCGCGCCCGTCGCCAAATCCACTGTCACGCTTGGCGGAATATGACCATACGACGATTCGTAATTCAGGGCGGCGACACCCAGTTGTTTCAGGTTGTTGGTGCATGCCATGCGGTTGGCCGCCTCGCGCACCTTTTGCACGGCCGGAACCAAAAGGCCGATCAAAACGGCGATAATGGCGATCACAACGAGCAGTTCGATGAGCGTGAATGCGCCCCGATGATGGGATTTCATTGGTAGAACCCTTATGAATGATGGGACAATCCATCATGCACATGGGTTTGATTTGAATTGTTGAAGCAAATATTAGGTTTTTGTAAATTTTTGGTGATTGCTCGAGTTTAATGGGTATTGTCACGCCGCCCGGCGCGGGGCTTCCTTGGAAAGCGCGGGAAGCCCGTGGGGTCCCCTGGGGCCGTCGGGATTTCCCGTCCAGGCGTGCTCGGCGATCGCCGCGATGATCCGCTCGG
>JAGWVO010000682.1 GCA_018970845.1 Planctomycetota bacterium | reverse complement strand
TCATCGTCTTCCGTCCGCAACCGGTGCAGGACTCCCGGATGCACCACCACCTTGATCTCGTGCACCTCGGGATGCTTGCGCAACACCCGGCTGATCTCCCGCTGGATCTCCACGCTCATGGTTTCGAACGACTTCACCATGCCTTTGCCGCGGCAGGAAGGACACTCCATGTACACGGCCCGACGGATGCTTTCCTGAACGCGTTGTCGGGTCATCTCCAGCAGCCCCAAGGGCGAGATCGGCAGGGTGTGGGTGCGGGCCCGGTCGCGCCGCAGGCACTCCTTGAACTTCTCGTACACCGCGTTCTGATCCTTGCGGGAACGCATGTCGATGAAGTCGATCACGATCAGGCCGCCCAGGTTGCGCAGTCGAAGCTGGCGGGCGATTTCCTCGGCCGCCTCCAGGTTGGTTTTTCGGATGGTGTCGTCATGGTCCTTGCCACCCCGGGTCTTGCCCGTGTTCACGTCGATCGAAACCAGCGCTTCCGTCTCATCAACAACCAGCGAAGCACCGGATTTCAACCATACCTGCCGCCGGAGGGCGCTCTCAATCTGGCGGTTGACGCCGTAGGCCTCGAAAAGCGGCTCCGCCGCAAGATGCCGCTTCACTTTTTTCAGGGAACGCTTGGAGATCAGCCCGACCAGCTCGCGGACACGCTTTTCGGCGTCCTCTTGGTCGACAACGACCTCGTCCACCTCCTCGGTCAGGAAGTCGCGGACGGAGCGCTCCACCAGATCGGGTTCCTCCAGCAAAACCGCCGGCGCGTTCTTGGTCTTCATCCCTTCCTCCACCCGGCGCCACTGCTCCAGCAACAGGGCGAGGTCGCGGACAAAGTAGCGGGCCTGCATCCCTTCGCCGTTGGTGCGCAGGATCACGCCCATGCCATCGGGAATATCCAGTTCCTGCAGGATTTTACGGAGGCGGGAACGCTCCGCGGGATCCTCGATCTTGCGAGACACCCCGCTCATCTCCCCGAAAGGCATCAGCACCAAATAACGCCCAGGCATGCTGATATTGGTGGTCACACGAGCACCCTTGGTGCCGATGGGGCCCTTGTTCACTTGGACGATGACCTCGGCGCCCGCGGGATAGAGCTTCGGGATGTCGTTGCTGGTGATCCGGGGCTTGCGACCGCGCCCGCCCCGCCGCTCGACCGCCTCGATCTGC
Organism: Planctomycetota bacterium; assembly: GCA_018970845.1. Classification (GTDB taxonomy): domain Bacteria; phylum Planctomycetota; class Planctomycetia; order Gemmatales; family Gemmataceae; genus REEB421. The sequence continues at coordinate 441 of JAGWVO010000682.1, read as the reverse complement.
TCATCCATGGCCGCCGGAACCGCATCCCAAAAATGCAGGAAGGCGTTCTTCTCCTGGCCGATATCGACAAACAGGGCCTTGAGGGATCCCTCCACGTTATGGACGCGGCCCTTGTAGATGTTCCCGGAGATGCTGCGGTCCCCTTCCCGCTCGATGGAGAACTCCTCCACCGTGCCGGCCTCCAGCAGGGCCACCCGCTTTTCGAGCGGCTCCACGGAGATCAGCAGGCTGCGCCGTTCTTCCCGGGCCTTGCCCCGGAAGATTCGTTTGATGGTTTCCAGAATCATGTCGTGTTTCCTTTCGGGCAAAGGCGCGTCAGCCCAGACGCCGTTGCCGCCAGATGCTTTGCATCAACCCCATCGCGGCCATGCACACGGCCAGGAAGGTTCCTCCATAGCTGACAAAAGGAAGGGGGATGCCGGTGATAGGCACCACCTTGAT
>JAGWVO010000681.1 GCA_018970845.1 Planctomycetota bacterium | reverse complement strand
TCGCCGGTAGCCGACCGTCTGCGGACTCTCAGTTCCGGAATGTTCCCGGCTTTTTCCAACGAACTGTTCGACCTTACTGGAATAGGCAATGGTTTCAGGGAATGTGGCTCCTGGCACCTCCCATCTGCGGAGCACAGCCTTGAAGGGCTGAGGAACTTGTGTGTCCGTGAAGGGCTTCCTCTCGAATCACCATCCGGGGCCTTGCGATGGCCCGGAAAGGCCGGGGAGTCGCCACTTTTTCTCAAGGGAACCATGCAAGTTCGCAACCCTTGGCACCTTCGCGCTCTCAGGGAATCTTGTTTGTCAGCCGGTGTTGAGATGATTGAGAATTGTGAAGCCCATAATATGGATATTAAGGATGGTAAAATAAGCTCGATCACGACACCCCGGGGCAAATGGCGGGCGCAGTGGTTTGTGCTGGCGGCCGGCGCTTGGAGCGGTGTCTTGGCGGCATCCATCGGATTCAACCTTCCTGTCAAGCCAATTCGCGGACTAATAACCTTGCTGGAACTGGAAGGTGTTGGGTTGGTTTCGATCGTTGAGCAAGGCAAGCGTTACATTGTGCCGAGGGGCGACGGGTTATTTCTTGTTGGAAGCAACGAGGAAGATGCCGGATTCGACAAGACGATCCGGGAAACCGTTGTCAAGGAGCTTGAGGATTGGGCTTCGTATGTGATTCCGGAGCTGACCAATGCCAGGCGCAAGAATTGCTGGACGGGTCTTCGACCCGGTTCACCCGATGGGATGCCGTTCCTGGGCCCATGTCCTGGAATCAAAAACCTTGTGCTGGCGACCGGTCATTTCAGGGCCGGACTGCAGCTATCAGTCGGTACGGCCTGTCTTGTAAGCCAATTCATTCTGGGTGGGACATTGCCGATACCGATCGAGCCATTTTCCCCAGAGCGACCGTTAGGGCCGTTGAGCGGGGGATTCCTTAATTGAATTCAGGCCAAACGGATCATCCTGGATCTGGCGCCGAAACCCAAATGGCGGAGTTTCTCGCTGAATTGGCCAAAGAGGCCCGTTCTCTTGGAATGAATGTTAAGGAGGCAGGATTTCTCGAGGGTTTCCTGCCCCAATTGACCCTCAGCACTGGCATCATGCGAAGCCAGGCGCCACATCCGACCGTGGTTTTGTTGGGCGCGCGCGGTGTGGGAAAAAGCACGCTGTTCAACTGGTTGGCCCAATATCCATTGGCGCCGACCGGTTGGCTGCCAACAAACAAGGGAACACCGGGGCATTCATTTGTTGCCGTGCCCGATGGTTCCATCGAACCAGATCCACTGGAATTCGAAGCCCCTACAAGTTCAGAAGGAATCAAGATTCAGAAGATACCGATTGCCGGGTTGACTTGCGCCGTTATGGTTCATGATCCGGGAATTTCGATGGTGTCCGCCGGCGTCATCGCTGGTAGGGCGAACCGAGTGTTATTCGTCGCTTCCCAGGAAAGATATGCCGATCGAATCACTATCGACATCATCAGGTGGTGCGCGATCGCGGGGTGCGAGATTGTTCCCGTGCTCACCTTGGTGGATCAAAATATCGCGGAACAACTCAAGGAAGAATTCAGGAGAATTCTGGAGAAAACCCGCATAGCTTCTTCGGATAT
>JAGWVO010000680.1 GCA_018970845.1 Planctomycetota bacterium | reverse complement strand
CCCAAGGCTCCTGCGCACCATGTTGCTGTTAATCCATGTTACCGGGGCGTGTCTTCCAGACGCGATAGCGCATGCGCCTGATGGCTGTTTCAAGCCTGCTGTTGCCCTTGTTCGCAAGTGGCTGCGGAAAGGATCCCGAACGGCTGGGAGCCATGGCGGGAAAGGTTGCCGCGCGGGTCGGATCAGCCACCAGCGCCCTGAAAACCCGGCTGGCAAACCAAACGCTGCTGATCCCAGGGTTCGTCGAGGGTCTCGACCTTTCGCAAAAAGTGCGGATGCGAATCCTGCTCGACGGCAGGCTTTCCGGTTGCGATGTGCGGGCCAGGGTTTTGGAAGGTGATGTCGTGGAACTCACCGGATCGCTGCCGCTGGAAAACCTCCGTCCTCTCGTCCTTCAATCGGTTGAGGCGGTCCCGGGAGTCAAGGGTGTGGCGGATGCCATGAAAACCACGCCGCCAACGCCATAAGCCTCCAAGCAGTCATCTTGCCGGCAGGCTTCCCGATAAACCCTCGAATCATTTCCCTGAAAAATCAATCCTCCCCGATTGTTTCATGTCCTTCTCATCAAAAGGTCGCCAAGCATCATTCATTCCAACAAAACGCTTCGCGTTTTTTTGAGGTTCCCCATGATCCCAAGTAGCATTGTTCGCTGGGTTAGTAACGATGGAATGATGGCATGACTCAATCCGCGTCACGAATGGCCATGGCGCTTTCCGCCGTGGCGTTCCTGGTTCTCGCCCGGTCAAGGGGGGACGAACCTTTATCGGCCACTGACACCAGGAAGTACCTTGATGTGTATTGCGTTTCCTGCCACGGCGGGGAAACGCCCAAGGCCGACTTCGCGATCACCCCGAAACGATTGACGGCCGAATTCAAGGATCCGGTCATGACCGGACGCTGGAGGGAAATCGCGCGGGTCCTTGGCAGCCATGAAATGCCGCCTCGCAAGGCCAAGCAACCGCCAGCTACCGAAACCGCAAAGACCATCGACTGGATCACAAGCCAAATTGCGCAAGCCGAGGAGGCCGCGCGCTCCAAAACCGTCACACTCAGGCGACTCAACAGGGAGGAATACAGGAACACCATCAGGGATTTGGTGGGGGTCGAATTTGATGTCTCGGGCTTTCCCCAGGATCCACCCGCCGGCGGATTCGACAACAATGGCGGCGCCTTGTCGTTTTCACCTCTCCAGGCGGAACTGTATCTGTCCGCGGCGCGGCAGATTCTAGAACGCGCCTTGGTGGACGGTGAAAAACCGCCCGTCGTGAAGTGGCGGTTCCTGCCCAAGGCTGGTCCCGCCGACCGTACCCGCATGCGCCTCGACGCCAAAAACAATCCGATCGTCAACGGCGGCAACAATCGACAACAGGGAAGATTCGTCGCCGTGCATGTCGACTCATGGGACAAGTCCGTCGGCGCCATGGATTTCAAGGTGCACCATCCCGGCATGTACGCGATCAGGATCTCAGCCGCGGGGATGGTTCCCGACAGGAATTCCGTCGTTTTATCGGCTGAAAAAATCCTGGAGTCGAGGCGCGAAGAGCAAAACACGAGGCAGCCCAATAGGGCCAGGCAAAATCAGGAACAAATGGACAGGGATTTGGAGCATTT
>JAGWVO010000679.1 GCA_018970845.1 Planctomycetota bacterium | reverse complement strand
CGGCGGCGAGGAGCAACAGGGCAAGGGTATCCGTCTTGCATCGCCGGGTGAACGATTCGATTCGGCAAGTGATTTGGCGGGCCGGAAGCCGATCGACGCTTCCGAAACCCCTTGGATTTTCTTGGCCATTCTCCTGGTGCTTGTTGGCGAGCAGGCGATGGCGCTAAGGGTAAGCCACCTGCGGAAGCCCGACGCCACACCCGCCGGCGGAGGCCGCCGATGAACGAATCACGCATCAGCGTGGAACTCCAGCAGAGGATGCTGTTCCGCCGGCCCGAGGACTTTCCATTTCCATGGCCGGGTGAACCGGCGCCGGCATGGGCCTGGTGGCCGGTGACGGCGCTGGCACTCTTGGCCGGCTTGGTGGTGGTAATCCTTTTTTACCGCCGCGAGGCGGTTGCCATTGGGAGCCTGGCGGCATCTGCCTTGGGATCCTTGAGATGTCTTGTTTATGGCTTGCTGGCATGGGCGTTCCTGCTGCCCGCCTGGGAGGAGTCGATCATCAGGACCGAAACCAGGCAACTCGAGGGAAGGATTCTGGTGCTGTTCGACGCCTCCGGTTCCATGACGAAGCGAAGCGACGGACCGCCCGGTTCCCCGACACGCCAAGACAAGGTTTTGGCCCTGCTTGAAAACAAGGGACGATGGCTTGCCCCGTTGATTGGAAATGGAAAACTCGATCTTTACCGTTTTGGAAGGTTTCTCGACGAGAAAGGCCTGAGGATCGATTCGGAAGGCGTGCGTTCGCTTGAGGAAATCGCGCGCATTGAAGCCGAACGGCGCAAAAAGGAAGAGATCCGCCTTGCGATGGAGGAGGCCCGACTGACGGGTCGCCCCGTATCTCCGGCAGCCACGAAGCCAGGCGAAGTCGCCTTGGCTGCGGCACCCGCGAGGCCACCCCATTCTTCCCTGTGGAGCGTTTGGCTGAAGCCGGGCAGCGAGGGAGTCAATCCGCCCGAATGGGATGATTCGGGCAGGGACTGGCTTGCCGAGTTGGCCAAGGATGGCAAGGCCCGACTGGCGGCCGAGGAATTCAATGGAACCAATCCGGCCGATGCCATTTCGCGGCTGCTGGAACGGGAAGACGATCAGATGATCCAGGGATTGATCATCGTGACCGATGGAAGGTCAACGGAAGAATCGACCGGAGGAGCGGAGAGGGCCGCGGCCACGGCTCGGGCCCGCGGAGTTCCGGTGATGGTGGTGGGGGTCGGCGAGGATACCGGCGCCAGGCTTACCCGCACCGACATCGTTGACATTCGGGTGCCGCCGCGCGTCGAGCCCGAGGACAGGTTCAGGGTGGCCTTCGAAGCCACGGGCACCAATCGCGCGGGCGAGGCGATCAACCCGGCCGACTCAGTCCTCGAGGTGACACGCGTCCGCAGGCGCGCCGACGGCGTCGAGGAACCGCTCGACATCATCCTTGAGGAACCACCTCCACCCGTGGAAAAGGGCGTTCCGCGCCAGACGACCGAAAGCGACAAGCCTCGCGAGAAAGTATCACTGGGCAGGAAGGTTTCCATTCCTTACAAGGGCGACCCAGCGCGATTTGACGACAGCAATCCTCCCCGCGTGGAAGTCGGATTCATTATCGACGCCGACACCCTAGGCCGGGCCGC
>JAGWVO010000678.1 GCA_018970845.1 Planctomycetota bacterium | reverse complement strand
GAGGTCCGAACGGGGCGCGAAGGTGATGGGCTGGACAACTCCCGAGTTGAGGCGTGACGGGTCGGCCACATAGGAACCGGCGGCGGCGAACCGGCCCGTGGCATCGATACCGCTGTTGGTAGATTGTTCATCAAGCTGGTAATCAAAGATCTGGTTGCCACGGATGTTCATCGTCTCATCGAGGACATCGAGCCGGTTGTTCTTGACGAAATAGACATTCGCAGTGCCGCCACTGAGCATCATGACGGCGTCGGTGGGGCGTGTCGGGTCGGAGGAAACGAGTCTCAGGGAGGCGGAAATATCGAGGTTGCCACCGCCATTCAACTGGCTGACGGCGATGTCGGTGATGGATACGCTTGTGTAGGGGTTGGGGTCGGTGCCGAAAATGGTGGCGATGGCGTTTGTGGCTGATGAAAGCAGGTTGAAGGTGGTCGCGTTGGTGTAATAGGAGAACGTTCCGTCTCCATTGTCTCTGGTAAACAAGGCCAAGGCCCGGCCGGCCCCGGGATTGAATGCCACCACATCAGTGAGGCCGTTGCCGTCGACATCGGCCCCAATAATTTTGGTCCATGGAGTGGTGATGACCGTTGGCAGAAAGTAGGAATTGAGGCTCAGGGAGTCCCTCTTGTTGGTACCGGAACTCCAGCTTGGTGGAGTGACGCTGGTGTCGCACAAGTAGGTGCTGATGAAAAACCCAGAATTGTCGGTGCTGGTTTTGCGCAAGACGGCCACGCCGCCGGCGGCGCCCATCTTGCCCATGGCCAGGCTGACGGGGGTGCCCGAAACGGTAATGGTTCCACCCGTGGCATTGCCATAGGCGAACGGGTTGGTGGATGTTGGCTCAATGCGGACATTGCGCCTCACCTGCAAGGTTCCACCCGTGGTGATGTAGGCGTAGTCGGTGTCGGCATCATTGTCGCCGTCAGCGGAGGCCAGGTCGATGATTCCCGACTGGCGGTAATCGATGCGTACGCCGTTGTCGAGGGTCGTGGAAACGGCGGTTGAACTTGTGGAGATTACGCTGAGGGTTCCAGCGGGAGGATTGGCGGTATTCCAAACAAGGGAAAGCGATCCTGTGTTGAGATCAAGCCTGCCGCTAAGGGCGAATCTGGTCGCGGCGCCCGGATTGCTCAAGACCACTGTTCCATCGGCAGTGACGGTGAATGTCTGGACCTGTGTTCCGGCGACCATGACGGCGCCGCTGACCGTGGGGTGAATAATGCGGCTGATGAGGCCTTGGGGATAGAAAACATCAGCGCTGAAACGTGTGCCAGCGGTTGGGGTCGTGTTCAGGAGAAGGGAAAGCGCAGATGATGAGGCATCGTAGGTGGCATTCGTTGGGAATGCGGCAGGCGCTCCGACATTGGTCGGCGTGTAGGTGTTAGTTGTTCCATCAAAGGTGAAGGTTTGGATCTTGGTTCTGCCGGTTGTTGCAAAAGAGACATTGGTGATGGATATGACATCAGTCGCGGCGGGAGCGGGATTGAGTGTGATGTTGAGCGTCGTGCCCGCGAAGGAAGCGGAGGTGGCCTTGAAGCTGGGTGTTCCGATATCAACGGCGCTAAAGGTCGCCGCCACGGCGCCCAGCGGGAAAGTGAATGTTTGCTGGGGCGTTCCAT
>JAGWVO010000677.1 GCA_018970845.1 Planctomycetota bacterium | reverse complement strand
GTTTTTCCGTTGTGAGCCATTCATCGCTGCCCAGCATGGCCCGCATCGCCACATGGCCGACCTGGATGTTTGAGGACGCGGATCGCGTCTCGCCATTCGTGTCGGTGACATCGGCTGTGATCGAAAAGCGGAAAGCCGGTTCATCCTTGGGGTCGGCCGCGGGGTCTGGCTTGGCCACGAATGGCACCTTGAAGCTGCCATCGGATTCCGTTTTGATCGTGCCGTGGGCGATTTCCTGCGAAGGAAACGAGGGGACCGGCCTCCACCAGCAATGTTCCGCGAACCAGTCGGGAAAACGAACCTGCCTGGTGACTCGGAAAGAGACTTTGGCGCCAGCCACGGGCACGCCGTTGTACTGGATCGCCTTTCCCGGCACCGTCACGGTATCGCCGAGCTTGTAAGGCACTTTGGCTGACTCGAGTTCGGCCTTGAACTTGGGCCTTTTGTATTCCTCCACCTGAACCGCCGCCCCGCCGAGGAGCCGTTCCGCGCGGATCGTCATGTTGCCCATCAGCCTGTCGCGGGGCGCTGTGAAACTGCCGGAGAATGAGCCATAGTCGTTGGTCCTGCAAGCCAGCCTTGCTATTTCCTTGGAATTGGGATCGCTGAAGATCACGGATACATCGCGGTTACGAATCACCTCATAGGCGTCGGTCACCTGGTCGACGCGCGCCGCGATTCCCTTGAAACTGATGGTCTGCCCGGGCCTGAAAATGGCGCGGTCGGTGAAGAAAACCACATGTTCGCTCGAACCGGATGGCTTGACTTGCATCCATTCGTAGTTTTCATGGGACGAGGCAAGCCGGTGGTCCCCGCGCGAAACCACGAGAAGATGGGCCTGGTTGAAGCGAGCCGGCAGGTTATACTCACCATTCTTGTCGGTTTTTGACGATTCTCCCGCGGTCCATCCGCCGTTGTTTTGGCGAAGCCATGACTGGACGAGTGCCCCCTCCACCGGTTCCCCGGTCGTGGCGTTGGTGACGATTCCCGAAGCACGTCCAGTGCCCGTGTTCCGTCGTTCCATCAGCGCGAGGTCCGTCACGAAGAAGTCGCAGTAACTGACAGGGCTATTCGCGATAAAGTTTTCATCGGTTGAGGCGAAAAGAAAATAAAACCCCGGCTTGAGGTTCTTGGGAGCCTCGAGGACTGTGGTTTTCTCCTTGTAATCGGCCGTGGCTGGAAGTTCGCGGGAGAAGGAAATGACAGGATCGCGGGAAAGAATCCGCCGGGCCTCATTCTGGTCGAGCTGGTCGGGACGCCATCTCGCTGAAATTTTGAGCCGTTCGATGAAGTCGGCACCGATGACCCTGAAGTGGACTCTGGTGATGTTGCGGTAGGTGACCTTGATCCCCGGCCAGGGTTCCGCCCATGCCCGCTCCGCCAGGACGGCTAACGACTTGGCCTCGATATTTGCGACAAGGTTGTGGCAAAGCTTGCCACCGGGGCTGTCGGGGTGCGCCTTCATGCCGGCCATGGCCGCTTCGCGCGCCTTTTCCAGGCTCCCCTCGGATTGGAGAACACCGGCGAGCTGTTGTTGTGCCATGGCTGACAACTCATGTTCCGGGTTTGCCTTGGAGAACGATTCCAGCGAACTCTTGTAACGGTGGTTCTTTTCGGACCCC
>JAGWVO010000104.1 GCA_018970845.1 Planctomycetota bacterium | reverse complement strand
TGCCAGCCCGCGCCGAAACCCTCGCCCTACGAGATATACGAGAAGCCCAACCTCGTCGCCTGGTGCATCGTCCCGTTCGACGCCAAGAGGCGCGGCCCGGCGGAGCGCGCGGCGATGCTCAAGGCGCTCGGCATCCGCAAGCTGGCCTACGACTGGCGCGACGAGCATATCCCCACCTTCGACGCCGAGATGCAAGCCCTGCAAAGGAACGGCATCCAGCTCACCGCGTTCTGGTTTCCGGGGTCGATTCCCGGAAACGGCCAGAAGATCCTCGACGCCCTCGAACGCAACAAGGTTCTCACCCAGCTTTGGGTGAGCATGCCCGACCCCGGCAGGGACGGCACCGACGCCGAGAAGGCCAAGCGCGTGGCGGAAAGGCTGCGGCCCGTGGCCCTGGAGGCGGGCAAGCGGGGCCACAAGCTGGGGCTTTACAACCATGGCGGCTGGGCGGGCGAACCCGAGAACATGATGCTCGTGCGCGAGGCCCTCGACCTGCCGAATGTCGGCATCGCCTACAACCTGCACCACGCCCACGGCGCGCTCGACCGCCTGCCCAAGGTGTTGCCGAAGATGGTTCCCCACCTGCTGTGCCTCAACATCACCGGCATGGATCCCAAGGGGGACACCTTCGGAAGGAAGATCATCCCGCTTGCCCAGGGCTCGGAGGACGAGAACCTCGTCAAGCTGATCGTGGAAAGCGGTTATCGCGGGCCGATCGGCATATTGGGACACACCCAGTTCGACGCGGCGGACACGCTGGCTGACAACCTCGACGGGCTCAATTACCTGGCGCGCCGGGCGCGGGGATCCGATGCCGAATTGCCCAAGCCGCGCACGCCGGTGCCTCCCCGCCCGGCGCGCGGGGCCGGCCGGGCGGATGCCGGCTGGCTGGCGCCCGGTTCGCCCGCGTGGCGGGACTGGCCCATCACCGTCGAGGTGAACGCCACGGTCCGCGACGCCGCCCGGTTCCATGTGCTTGTGGCGTCCGACACCAAGGCCTCGGGCCGGCACTGGGAGATTTTCACGCGGCCGGGCGCCGGGACCGTGTGCGGCTACCTGCCCGGCTTCAGGCCCGACCATGTGAACTCGGACATATCCGTCACCGACGGCAAGCCCCACACCGTGGCCATGGTGGTGCGCGAGGCGGGCGCGGAACTGTTCGTGGACGGAAGGCAGGCGGCGCGGGGCGACATGCGTCCGTTCGGTCCCGTGGGCCTGGCCGGGGCCTTGGGCATCGGCCGGCTTGTCGAGGGCGGCCTCGACTCGGGAGGCGAGGTGGCCTGGGCGCGCATCCGCAAGGGGGCCCACGCGCCCCATGCCGGCCCGGCGCCTCCCGCCAAGGACGCCGACACACTCGGCCTTTGGATCCTCAACCCTGCCAAGGAGGAATGCGACGACCTTTCGGGCAAGTCGGGTCCGGCCCGGCGCGAACTCAAGGCGCGCGCGGCGGCCCCGGCGCGGCATGATCCCGCCCGGGTGAAGGCCGTGCTCGCCGAAGCCCTGGGGAAGGGCGATGCCCGCCGCGGCGCCATGGTGTTCGCCTCGGCGAAACACGCCTGCCTCGGTTGCCACAAGGTGGGCCGGCAGGGGGGCGTCGTCGGCCCCGACCTCAGCGAGATCGGCCGCTGCCAGCCTCCCGAGGTGGTGGTGGAGGGCGTCCTCTACCCCGGGCATGTCGTCCGCGAGGGATACCAGGCCTTCGCGCTGGCCACGGCCGACGGCAAGGTGACGCAGGGCTACAAGGTGTCGGAAACGGCCTCCAAGGTGGTGTTCCGGGAGGCTACGACCGGCAACGAGATCACGGTTCCCCGGGGCGACATCGAGGAACTCAAGGCCATCGGCAGCCTCATGCCGGCGGGCCTGGCCGAGGCGATGCCCGAACCCGACCTCGCCGACCTGTGCCGGTTCCTGCTCGACCTGGGCAAGGATCCGGCGGTGGCGGGCGCCTTGCCCAAGCCACCGATGGTTCACAAGGTGGAGGGCTTCGAGTTCGCCCGCGGCCCGATCGAGCCTGCGGACTGGCCTTGGCACGACAAATTCCCCAATCGGGAGCGGTTGTATGAGTTTTACCAGAAGCAGGCGCTGCACTTCGCGGCGATGAAGGACCGGCCGCCGGTGGTGACGGCCTTCCCCGGGCTCGAGTCGGGCAAGCACGGGCACTGGGGCAACCAGAACGAGAACACCTGGAAGGGCGCCGAATGGACCCGCGCCGACCTCGGGCCCGTGCTGGCCGGGGTGTTCCGCGCTCCCGGCCTGACGGTCCGCCGCGGGGTGTGCGTGCGACTGGGCGACAACGGGGAGATGGCCGCCTGCTTCAACCCCGAAACCCTCTGCTACGAGGCGCTGTGGAAGGGCGGGTTCCTCCGGATGGGCGAGATCCGCCACGGGTTCATGGACGGCCTCAAGCCGGCCGGCGACCTGCTGCCCCGTCCCGAGGGGGCCAAGCCTGCCAAGCCGTTCGCGTACCAGGGCCATTACCGCCACGGCCAACGCGTGGTGTTCGCCTACTCCATCGACGGCATCGACCATCTCGACTCCGCCTGGGTGGAGAACGGCCGGTTCACGCGCGTCGCCGGCCCCAGGAGCGGCCATCCCCTGGCCCACCTGGCCAAGGGCGGGCCGGCCAAATGGCCCGAGCGCCTCGCCGTGAAGGGCGAGCTTGGCAAGGGCCGGCCTTACGCCATCGACACGATTCCCGTGCCGTTCAAGAACCCGTGGAACAGCCCGATTTTCCCCGGCGACCTCGCCTTCCTGCCGGAGGGGGCCATGCTGGTCTGTTCCATGCAGGGCGATGTCTGGCGCGTGGATGGCGTGGACGAGGCCCTCCAGGCCCCGGTCTGGCGGAAGGTGGCCTCGGGCCTGCACCAGCCCTTGGGAATGATCGTTGTCGATGGCGATCCGCTCGTTCTGTGCCGCGACCAGGTCACCCGGCTCAAGGACCTCAACGGCGACGGCGAATACGACTTCCACGAGTGCTTCTGCAACGCCTTCGAGACATCCACCGGCGGCCACGACTTCATCTGCGGCCTGCAAAGGGAAAAGGACGGCTCGCTGGTGTTCGCCAGCAGCAACCAGGGCGTTGTGCGGGTGGCGCCCGACGGCAAGTCGGCCTCCGTGGTCGCCACGGGCTTCCGCAATCCCGACGGCATCGGCGTCTCGGCCGACGGGGCGATCACGGTGCCGTGCTCGGAGGGCGACTGGACCCCGGCGAGCATGATCTGCCAGGCGCGCCAGGGGGGCTTTTACGGCTTCGGCGGCCCCAGGGGAGGCAAGGCGCCCGACCTGCCCCTGGTCTACCTGCCGCGGGGGCTCGACAACTCCGCCGGCGGGCAGGCGTCCATCGATTCCGACCGGTGGGGGCCCCTCAAGGGGCTCGACCTGCATTTCTCCTTCGGCGCCTGCTCGCATTTCCTGCTGCTGCGCGACACCGTCGACGGGCAGCCCCAGGGGGCCGTGGTGCCCCTTCCCGGCGAGTTCATCTCGGGCGCCCACCGCGGCCGCTTCAGCCCCGCCGACGGCCAGCTCTATGTCGTCGGCATGCAGGGATGGGGCACCTACGCGCTCGCCGATGGCGGTGTCCAGCGCGTGCGCCACACCGGCGATCCGGTCCAGCTTCCCGTGGCCATCCGCGTTCACGCCAACGGCATCCACCTGAAATACGCGCTTCCCGTCGATCCGCGCGCCGTGGCGGATCCGGCCAACCGCCTCGTGATGTCGTGGAACTACCGCTACGGGCCGGGCTACGGCTCCTCCGAATACTCGGCCAGGCACCATGGCCTCAAGGGGCACGACATCCTCGAGGTGGCCTCGGCCCATGTCACCGACGGCGGCAAGGGCGTGTTCCTCGAGGTGCCGGAACTGCAGCCGGCCAACCAGGTGCAGGTGTTCCTGCGGACCGGCGAGGGACGGCCGACCCACCTGTTCGCCACGGCGCACAAGCTGGCGCCCGACTTCACGGGCCATCCGGGCTACGCCCCCAGGCCGAAGGCGATCCTGCCGCATCCCGTCCTCGCGGACATCGCGATGGCCGTGAAGGCGGTGCCCAACCGCTGGCGCTTCCCCATGGCGGGGGCGCGCAAGGTGGAGGTGGAAGCCGGGCCCAACCTGTCGTTCAGGCAGAAGGTGGTCAGCGCCAAGGCCGGCGAGGTACTGGCGCTCACCTTCTCGAACCCCGATGTGGTGCCGCACAACTGGGCCCTGCTCAAGCCGGGAACCCTTCAGAAGGTCGGCGCCGAATCCAATCTCCTCATTTCGGATCCGGAGGCGTTGGCCAGGCAGTACATTCCCCCCGGAGGCGATGTCATCGCCCACACCGATGTGGTGCTTCCCGGGGAGAAGTTCACGATCCATTTCCAGGTGCCCCGGGAAAAGGGCCGCTATCCGTTCGTCTGCACCTTCCCGGGGCACTGGATGGTGATGAACGGCACGATGGTGGTGGAGTAGGCATGACCGACGCCGAGTTGAGGCTCGCCGCCGCCGGCGCCGTGGAGCGGTATTTCGCGTTGGCCGAGGAGAGGTTCGGCCGGGTGTTCCGCCGGGTGGAGGTGTTCTTCGACCTCAAGGGCCGAACGGCGGGGCAGGCGTGGTTTCCCGCGGGCGCCCTGCCTTTCCTGCGGTTCAACCTGGGGCTGCTCAAGGAGAACACCGAGGATTTCCTCGTGCGCACCGTGGGGCACGAGGTGGCCCATGTGGTGGACAGGGTGATCGCCGGGCGGGCGAGGATCAGGCCGCACGGGCCCGGCTGGAAGGCGGTGATGGCCGCCTTCGGCCTGCCCGCGACGCGCTGCCACCACTACGAGACGACTCCCGCGCGGCAACCGGCGCGCACCTTCCCGTTCCGCTGCGCCTGCCGGGAGTGGCGGTTCACCATCGTCCGCCAGCGCCGCCACGCCCGCGGCGTGGTCTATTCGTGCCCCGGGTGCAAGGAGGCGCTGAGGCCGGTGTGAACCCCTCCCGGGATCAGTGCTTGTGCCCGGCGTGGGCCTTCTCCTTGAAGTCGCCCAGGATCGGGGTGCCGTCGATTTCGGCGCTGACGGTGCCCTCGAACTCCCGCTCCTTGCCGAAGTTTTCATGCGTGGCGACAAAGCGCGAAGCCTTGCCGGCCGGATCGCCTTCCTCGGGCAGGGGCGCCATGTCGACCTGGAAGCGCGGTTCCCTGATGCTCAAGAGCAGCTTGGCCGCCTGGATCGGCTCGGCCTTCCTCGCGGAACCATCAAGGATGTATACGGTGGCCTTCTTGGCCGGATGATCCACCGTGAATTCGGCATGGTGTTTTCCCAGCTCGATGATCGTGCCGCCGTGGGGGCCGGCGCCATGATCGTGATCGTCGTGTTTTTCGGCCTTCGCTGATGGCTGTTTGGCGTTTTTCTTGTCCGCGCAGCCGGGCATGGCCAGCATAATGGCGCAGGGAAACACGATGGCAAATCTGGATTGAAGCATGGGATTCCTTTCAGGAAACAGGGTTGGAAAGCAACTCGGATGATTTGGCCTGGCCGCTGGAAACCGCAACGGCACCGCGGGCCGATCGGATGGCATCGTTGCCCGAGAAGCGCCAGAAAAGCCCGGGGTGGATGAGGAACTCGCAGAAGGTCGAGGTCGCCAATCCGCCCAGGATGACCGTGGAGACCGGATACAGGATTTCCAGCCCCGGCTTTTGGCCTCCCGCCACCAACGGGACGAGGCCGATTCCCGCGGTGAGCGCCGTCATGAGCACCGGCGCCAGTCGCTCGAGGCTGCCCCTCAGGATGGTTTCCGGTGAGAAGGCCGCTTTTTCATCATGAATAAGATGAACATAGTGCGCCACCAACAGGATTCCATTCCGCACGGCGATTCCGCCAAGCGAAACGAAGCCGACAAGGCTGGCCACCGTGACCGTCTGGCCCGTGATCGCCAGCGCGATCACGCCGCCGACGAACGCCGTGGGCACGGCGTTCATGATCTGCATGCAGATCATGGCGGACGGAAAGAGCGCGTGCAGGACCAGGCACACCCCCGCCAACGAGGCCAGGGCCAGCACCACCATCAGGCTCGCGGCGGATTTTTGGGCCTCGAATTGGCCGCCATATTCCACGAAATATCCCGGAGGCAACCGGACGCCGGCATCGACCCGCCGCCCGATCTCGGCAACCAGGCTTCCCAGGTCGCGTCCCTGGGTGTTGCAGCGGATCACGGCCCTCCTGCGCACATTCTCCCGGTTGACCTGGTTCGGGCCGCCGGCGGCTTCGGGAATGTCCGCGATGTCCTTCAGGCGGACCTGTCCCTTGCCCGAGGGAAGGTCGATCCTCAACTCACCCAACTGCAAGTAATCGGTCCGGTGGGCCGCGTTGAGTTTCAACACGAGGTCGAACCGCCTTTGCCCCTCGAGTATTTGGGAAATCACCTCTCCCCGCATCGTGGTTTCAATGAACTGGGCGACATATTGCCGCGAAAGCCCAAAACGGGCCATGTCGTCGGTTCGTGGGACGATGTGAAGCTCGTCGACCGTCTCCTGCGGATCCACCACGGGGGGAGTGATCCCCGGGATGGTCGCGATCACCGCCCTGATTTTTCCGGCGAGGGCTCCCAGTTGGTCGAGGTCGTCACCGAACACCTTGATGGCGATCTCCGCCTGCACGCCTGAAAGCATGTGGGAAATGAGGTGGGCCATCGGTTGCTCCGCCTCGAATTCGACCCCGGGGACATTCTCGCGCAGGTCGGCAAGCAAAAGGGCCAGCATCTCAGCCCTACCGACAGGTGAGGTCCCGTTCATCGAGAGGATGTATTCCGACTTTCCCACCGGTTCGGCATGCTCGTCGAGTTCCGCCCGGCCCGTGCGCCGGACGAAATGGCGAACCGGGGCATCGGGACGCGCCTCATCGGCCTTCATCAGGCGCAGGCGCCGGTCGATCAGGGCCGCCACATCATTGGAGGCCTGCAGGGAGGCGCCGGCCGGCAAGGTCACATTGATCTGGATCGAACCTTCGTCGAACTTCGGAAGGAAGTCGGAACCGAGCCGGGTGAATTGCCATCCGGCCCACGCCACCGCGGTCCATGTGAGCACGATCAGAAGGCCGGCCCTCGCCATGCTGAAGCGGATCAGGCGGGCGGCAAGGAACTTGAGGGCCCGGAGAAGCAGGCCGTCGCCCCTGGCGTGGCCCCGGGCCCGACCGAGAAGATGGTGGGACAGCACCGGGGTGACCGTCAGCGAAACCAGCAATGACGCCAGGATCGAGACGATGTAGGCCACGCCAAGAGGCGCGAACAGCCTTCCCTCCACGCCCGAGAGCGCGAACAGGGGAGCGAATGCCAGCACCACGACGGCGGTGCCGTAAACGATGGCCGATCGCACCTCCAGGCTGGCTTCATACACCACCCTGAGCGCGGATTTGGGATTCGGCAGCATGCTGTTTTCACCCAACCGCCGGTGGATGTTCTCCACA
Source organism: Planctomycetota bacterium (assembly GCA_018970845.1). Lineage (GTDB taxonomy): Bacteria > Planctomycetota > Planctomycetia > Gemmatales > Gemmataceae > REEB421. The sequence continues at coordinate 2,821 of JAGWVO010000104.1, read as the reverse complement.
TCCACGATCGCGTCATCCACGAGTTCGCCCATCGCCACGGCGATTCCGCCAAGTGTCATCACATTGATGGAAAGGTTGGTGTTGAACAGGAGTCCGGTGGCCTGGAACACCAGGGCCGTGACCGCCAGCGACAGGGGTATGGCCGTGAGGGTGATGAATGTGGCGCGGAGGTTGAGCAGGAACAGGAAAAGGATCACCACCACCAGCACGGCCCCGATGGCCAATCCCTCGCTGACATAGTGGATCCCCCGATCAATGAAATCCCTGAGTTTGAAGAGATCGGATTGGATGGCCAAGCCGGGATCCAGTGAAGATTCGATATCCCGCAGGACGGCTTCCACCCGGTTCGTCACCTCGCGGGTGTCGGCGTGCGGTTGCTTCACCACGGTGATGACGACGGCATCCTTCCCGTCGATGCCGGCATCGCCGCGCTTGGGGCCGGGGCCCTCGGCAATGTCCGCGACCTGCCCAAGCAGGATCGGGCGGGGGCCCGTCGCCTTGACCGGAATCTTGGAAAGGTCGTCGATCACCTTGCCGGAACCCGGGCCGAGGCGCGCGATCACGCGGATCGGCCGTTCCACCTGCCCTTCCTCCGTGAAGCCGCCGCTGGCGTTCAGGTTGTTTTCCTGGATCGCCTTGTCCACCTCCTGGATGCTGACGCCGTACTCGTGCAAGGCCGTCGGATCCACCAGCACCTGGAATTGCTTGCGGTCGCCCCCGAGCACGATCACCTCGGCGACTCCCTGTTCCCTCAGCAGGCGCGGCCTGATGATCCAGTCGGCGATGGTCCGCAGTTCCATCCGGTCGGCGCCCGGGGTTGGAAATGAGACGGAGCGGTTTTTGTTTTCATGAAGAAATTTCGCTGTCCAGCCTTTTTCCGAATGGGCCCACTCGGTCCGGCCAATGGCAACCGGTTTCCAGAGATCGGGATTCCGGGTTCCCATGGTGTTCCAAAGCTTGAGGGATGCCCCGTCCTTTTCCGCCATCCATGGCATGCCCGTGACAGGTGCCAATTCCCCACCCGTGGGCCCCCGTTGGCGTTGAAGGCCCGCGTGCATGATTTGCCCCATGATGGAGCTTGGGGGAGTCATGAGCGGGCGGATTCCCGGCGGCAGCATCCCGGAAATGGCCGCGAGGCGCTCCTGGACGATTTGGCGGGCCGCGCGAGTTTCCGTCCGCCAGCCGAACTCGACATAAGTGACCGCGAGCCCCTGGCTGGATTGGCTCCGCACGGCCTGCACGCCGGGAGCGCCCAGGATGGCCGTTTCAATCGGCTGGGCGACCAGGATTTCCACTTCCTCTGGAGAGGTTCCCGGACATTCGGTGAGCATCACCACCCGGGGACGGTCGAGGTCCGGGAAAACATCAATGGGAAGCCGTGCCGCCGACCATGCTCCCAGAGCCATCGTGAGGATGGCCAAAAGGAGAACCATTCCGCGGTTTTCGAGCGCGGCACGGATGACACGGTTGAGCATCGGGCCCTCCTACTCGTGGCTGCCGTAGTGGACGCTGCCATCGGCATGCACATGAAAACCCTTGGGAGCGGTTCCCGACTGGCCCTTCAGCATGCGGTTGAGCTGAGCCGCGCCGGTTTGCGCCACATGAATCCCGGGAGGCACCGCGCCGTCGTTGGCGATGACGGCGTCGCGCCTGTCGAGGTGGATCAGGCGCACCGGCTTGCGGTCGAACGAGTCGCCGTTCTGCCGGAAAACATAAGCCTCCGGACCCTCGCGCGCCACGGCAGCCGCGGGGAGCACGAACACATCGTCCACGCGGTCGAAACGCACCAGCAGCCTGACCCTCTGGCCGGGACGGAATCGCCACAGCCATTGCCGCCTTCCGCCGACCTCGACGGTTTTCGACTGGTTTTCCAAGGGAAGCAGAAACCTGAACGTCCTGCTTTCAGGATCGATGCTGTTGGAGATGTAGGTCACCTTGGAGAACGGTTCGAGTGGCGGCCAGTCCCCGCCGGCGGTTTCACCCATGTCGATGCCGACAGGCCAGCCTTCCCGCGCGGCGCGCTCGAGCAGAACCGTTTCATCGCGGAAGGCGCGTCCCTCGATGGAGAGCAACTGATGGTTCGAAAGCAGGCACAGCGTCTGGCCGGCCTGGACTTGCTGGCCCAGTTCCACCCGTATTTCCTGAATTTCGTAGTGGTCGATCGCGTTGGCGGGCACCCCCTCCACCGCGGGCCGTTCCGGCGCCGTCACCACGATCTCGCTGATGAACCGGCCTTCGGCGATGCCGTCAATCTGCTCCCTGGTGAGTCCTCGGTTGACCAGTTCCGTTCGGTAGGCCTTGGCGCCAACCTCGAGACGGGTGATCTGGTTGTCGGCATCGATGATGCGCGCTTCCGCCACGGCGCCCGCCGCCGCCGCGAGCCTTTCCCGCTGCGATCGCGCCAGCCGAATGTCCTGCACGGCCTTGAAAAGCTCGCTTTGCGTTTGGTGAAGCGACTCGCTGAGCAACTTGATGGTGAACAGGCCTTCCCCCGGCTTTGTTGCCGTACCCGCCTGCTGATGAATCCTGCTGATCACTCCAGTCGCCGGGGCCACCACGCCCCTGTCGCTGAAGCCCGGCCTGTCGATCACCATTCCCGGGATATCGATCGTCTTCCAGTAGGAGACCGGCTTGAGGGGCTTGCTGGCCAGGTTCAGGTTCCCGCGCGCCTGCGCCGACAGCGTCACCTGATCCGATGCCCCTGGCTGCCCCGGCGAATTTCCATCCGCCGGTTCAATCTGGTCAGGGCCATCCATCCATTCGGTGATGGGCCCGCGCAGCATGAATGCCGAGGCCCCGGTGGCCATCGCCAACCCGAGGG
>JAGWVO010000676.1 GCA_018970845.1 Planctomycetota bacterium | reverse complement strand
ATATGGAGCGGCCATCCGGGCCGTGCCGCCTCCGCTTATGGGAACACTATTTCTGTCAAAGCTTGCCAATGACCCTTCAGAACGATTCCTCGCCAGAGATTGCAACCATGCCGTCTCGAGCGCCTCGATGCTCACGAATCCATAATGCTGCCTGAGCGCATTGTCCCAACCCGATTGCATCGCGGAGGCCAGGAACGCCAAAAACGCAGGCTTGCTTGAACGGGAGACCAGGAAATCCACCACGGAAAATCCCTGTGCGTACAGGACCAAGACATCGTTTGGATACTGGGTGAGCGAGAACAATCGCCTCAACGCCATCCGCCTGTTGGGTGTGTTAAGGATTTCCCTGACCATCTGGTCATGTTTCCGTCTTTCGATCTCATCCTCGCTGAGCACGCATCCGCCCTCATCGGCCCATCGCGGCAGAGGACCGCGAAATTGGTGGGCGAACACCGTATGCGTTATTTCGTGGGGCAGGACGCTGGCGATGATCCTGTCCAGGCTGCCCTCGATGTTCATGTCCATGCCGAGAATCTGGCCCTGTTCGAAGACAAACGAGGTGGCTCCGCCTGAACCGCCCAAGGTGATCTTCACATGGATGGGGCACGGTTGGTTCCATGCTGGCATCTCATAGCCAAGCCATTCCTGGGCCTTCACGACACGCCAGTATTCCGCGTATTGACCCACTCTTTGGGCAATGGCTGGTTCTGGGGCGTCGATGAGAAAATTGGGTGTTCGATACTGCGCGCCAGTCAGGACAGCCAGCCCCGTCAACGCGAGCAACCAAGAGAGGAATAACCGCGGCATGTAGTTCGACTCCGCTGAAATCCCGGGGAATCACGGATGAAGCCTTTCCAACCGGCTGGTCCGCCAACAAAGTGTTCAATGCAATCGGCGGGCCAGACTTTGCCGCATGCCAAATGATTGATGTTGTAAACCCAAACATTGCCAAATGTTAGGGATGTGGCGCCTAAGGGAAGACGGTTGGAATGCCCGACTGTGCGGTTTGTAACGGTTACAAGCGGTCGGCAATTGTTTCAGCGAGGCGCGGCGAGAGGATCGCCAACGGTCGGTGGGGCTTGCTCCAAGACAAGGACAAGCCGCGCCAGAAGCGGGGAACCTCGCCCTTCTTCCTTTTGCCTAGCATCGGGCTTGCGCATCGCCATGTGCATGAGAACGCCGCGGCCTTCCTCGAGCTGGCTTTTCTGGCTTTGGTAGCCGGGCCAGTGGAGCGGTTCCCTCAATTTGCGCAAGGTCATCGGATTGACGGGCAGAAGGTTTCCCTTGTCATCAAATGCGTCCAAGGGTGGTTTTTCCTGCCGGTAGCGCGTCCATGGTTCCAGCCTGACCGTCACTTGGGAATGGGCCGGAACCGTCTTGTAGGCATCGTTCCTAAGGTTGGCGATCGCTTCCATCCCGTTGACAAAAGCCTGGGTCACCTGATCCCGCTCGGGACTGCCCTTGGGAAGTTTCAGTCCCTTTTCGCGAAGCGAGGAGACTTGTTTCTTGCGATCGTCAATCTCGGCCGCGACCGCGAAATCGGGGTGCACAAAGGGATGGTTCCATTCCACCAAAAGAACGCCGTTGCGGTCGGGTGCCGAGACGATGATTCCCTGCGCCCAGCCCA
>JAGWVO010000675.1 GCA_018970845.1 Planctomycetota bacterium | reverse complement strand
CGATGAGAAGAGCCTTTGGATATAGGAACTTCGAGCATTTGAGCATTGCCCTTTACCATCAACTGGGCGACCTCCCCGAGCCGCAAGCCACCCACAGATTCTGCGGATGAGCCGATTTTTGAGAAATGGTCTAATCCGTGAAATTTGCGAAATGATTTGTCTTTAGTCAGTCTCGCCATCTCCCGCTGAGCGGGATCCGCTTGTGGTTGAAAATGCGACCGATCCAACGGTCATGCTTTTCCCCAACTTGATCACCGTTTGCCGGTGAAGAGCGTAACCGCCCTGGCCCTGGCGCGGCGGCGGACGATCGTCATTCTCCCGACTTCCTGGTAACGGCGGGAGCCGAGCCGATCCGCCGGGCCTGGATCGAGGCGCCGCCGTTGCGGGTGAATTTCTCAACCGCGCCGACATTGCCTTCGACGACCCAGTAGTTGATGTCGGCCACGCCGAGGTTCTTCGGATCGTTGACATCACTGACGAGTGCCTGCCAGGCGTTCTTGGCATCCGTTTGTCCCGGCCCCGGTTGTTCGGTGTTCATCTGTGCGATCGAAAACCCGTGTCGGCCTGAGACAGTGATTTGATGGGTGTTACGGTAAGTACCCACCCGGCCAAAACGGGAGGCGTGATGGGCTTGTTGGAACTCCAGACCGTTGATGTTGGATGCCACCACGATGTTTTCGCCGTCGGTATGCTCGTTGACAACGATGCCGGTGTTATACCCGGTCACGACCACGTTGCGCAGGATGGTCAGAGCCGCGTTATTGCAAGCCGGAGTGATCAACCCGCTGGTGCCGTGGCTTGGTTTGGAGGCTTGCACGTTGTAAACGCCGGTGTTGACGAAGACATTCTCCAACTTGCACTGCAGGGCGTGTTGCAGATCGATGCCGCCAATGCCCGGATCGTCATAGGTCCGCACATCCAGATTCCTGATGACCACATGGACCGCGGAAAATTCTCCATAGAGGGAGTTGGGCGAACCAGCGGCGGAAATGACCGCAGGGCCTGATTTGGAAAGGTCCTTCACAATCGTGCCGTTGTTCTGCAACGGAAACGAACCAATCGTCCCGAACACCGGCGCTGGTTCGCTTGCGCCGACGATTTCCAGGGTGATCCAACTCGGGAGGGACTTGGAAACCGGCGGGATGATGATCCGGCCGCGATAGACACCATCCGCCAGAACCATCTTCCCGCCGCCCGCCGCGATCACTGCCTTCAGGCATGCCGAAAACGCTTCGGTGTTGTCCGTCTTGTCATCGCCCACCGCTCCGTATTTGAGCACAGGGAACGCCCGTGATGCCGCTGCGGCAGCATTGGAGCTGTCTTTTTCGCCTTCGTCAGCCGCAATCGCTCCGCCTGTCATCAGGCAAGCAATCAGCGCGATCAAAACCATCGTCTTCCCCAGGAAATCTGCTTTCTGTCCAACCAACACATTCTTCATACAGTCAGTGGCTGCATCATTTGTCATGGGGATCCATGTTTTGAATTGCTCCCCTTGGATGTGGACAACGCGGAATCACTGAATGCAAGTTTCTGAAAGCAAGTTCCAAGTTCCCATACAATATGCATATTGCCGCTGCGTGTTGAGCCAATGAAAAATGACACCGGAGGGGGTAAGTCGTTGCGCCATC
>JAGWVO010000674.1 GCA_018970845.1 Planctomycetota bacterium | reverse complement strand
GAAGGCGCGCGCCCCGGACAGTTCCGTCTCGGTGGGTGACCTGAGCAAAGCCAGTTTGAAAAGCGCATTCACAGGATCGTTTCCAGAACTTAACGCCTTGCTGGCCAATCCTTTGGAGACCTGGTCCATGAGGGGGTGATTCAGGAGCATCAGGGCTTGGGGCGCGACAGTCGTCGTTGGCCTCTCCTCAGCCGACTGGAGGCTGTCCGGGGAATCAAAGAGTGTCATCATAGATGGCATTCTTGATCTTTTCAGCGTTGAATAAATCGCCCTTCTGTGGTGAAGAGGGTCGCTTATCGAAGGCCCGAACTGGGTGGCGTCGAGGATACCCGCGACAAAAAGAAGGCTGTCCCGAAGGACCTCAGCTTCCATCCTGCGTGGCTGGCGCCTGGCCAGCCATCGATTTTCAGGGTCGGCGTTTCGAACGGATTCGGAAACGCCGTTCGATCTTTTGTATGCGGCGGAATTCATGATTTTTCTATGAATTGATTTCAGGCTCCATCCCGAGGAGACAAGCTCACCCGCAAGCCATTCCAGCAATTCAGGGTGTGAAGGGTCGTCACCCGTGGTTCCAAAATCATTGATGGACCGGACAATGCCCTTGCCAAAATGGTGGTGCCAGAGCCTGTTCACGGCCACTCGGGCGGCAAGGTTCCCTGCACCTGACTGGGTGTCAGTAATCCAAGATGCCAAGGCATTGCGATAGTGCGGCGTTCTGCTTCCAGCAGGCGGTGGCTTAAGCCAGTGCCGATCAGCATCAGCATGGTCGGTAAGGACCTCAAGGAAAGAAGGATTGGCAACTTCACCTTTTTGATTCGGGTCACCGCGCTTGAGGAAGTGAGTTGCTTCCAGAAAATCGCCGCCTTGGGTGTGCAGCCTGACCGCGGGAAGCCCCTCGCTGCTGACGAGAGCTTTGATTGTTTTGGTTGCGGGCTTTTCGGATTCAATTTTCAGGATCCTTTGGCTCAGCGTTTTCCAATCCGGATCCATTGAACGCTGAAGGCGCACAGCCTGCCTGTATGACTCGTTGGAAAGCGGGTTGGAGGGGTTCGATTTCGCCGTGACCAAGAAACCCGATTGGGGCTTACCTTGCAAGGTTCGAACCACTTCTGAGCTCATGGATACCCTGATGTTGCCAATGCCATGGCCGGTATTGTTGTTGAATTTCAGTGTCCAGCGAAGCTGCCAACCCTTCGTTGAAGTTGGAGCATCTTGAACCTCGAAAATAGCTGCATGATCCTTGCCAAATTCAGGATCAATCGCCCATGCGGTGGTGGCGTTTCCATCAATGGCACCAGATACGGGAAACCCTTTTTGTTCGAATGTTGCTGTGGCATTGGACAAGCGCAGCTTTTTCCATGGATCCTGTGTTCCATCTGGACGGGCTTCAACCTCAAGGTTGGTCAGGGCGAAGTTGCCATTCATGGCGCGGCCAGGCCCGTTTTTGGACAATCCGGGCGAAGCCAAGGCTTCCAGTCGAATGGACTTGAGTTGGGAGATCGGTGTCGTGGCCAGGATCTCAATTGTGTCGTGGTTTGGATTTTTTCCTTTCAACCTGATGACATCTTCTTCATCAACTTCGATTGTCGAACCCTCCAATGATTTTGCCGTGACGGTTGAGGGCGCCA
>JAGWVO010000673.1 GCA_018970845.1 Planctomycetota bacterium | reverse complement strand
AAGGACCGTCCGGCGAGAAACGACGGCTCGATTCATGAAGTTGGCTCCTTTCAATGGCTGCCGAACGCGGGCGAGGTGACAATCGCCTCAATCAAGGACCTGAGTGTTTTGCCATCCTTGTTCATCCGCGCAACGGCTTGGCGGACCAGCGGCTGGTCCGAAAGACCCGTCTCCCGTCCCAGGGCATAGGTGAACATCTTGTTGGCAAGACAGGTGAGGAACAATTCGGAGCGGTCGAGAAGGGCTTGTTGAAGCCCCCTGACGCCATCTATCGGCGTGCCATCGATCATTTCGGAACGGGCGTCGACGAGCGGATCGTTTTTTTGGACGCGGCCCTTGTAGCCAAAGCCCTCCCGTTCGCGCCATTCTCCCGCGGCGTTGTAATTTTCAAGCGCGAAGCCGAGGGGATCGATCCTGTTATGGCAACGGGCGCATTGTTCCATCGACCTGTGGATTTCAAGCCTTTGCCGGACGGTGGCCTTGTCAACTCCGGGAACCTTGGGAGCGATATCACCAACATTCGCGACGGGAAGGCCGGGATCCATTCCAAGAAGGTTCTTCAGGATCCAGGTCCCGCGCCTCACGGGGGAAGTGCGGGTTCCGTTGGATGTCACGCAGAGGATCGAGGCCTGTGTGACCACGCCACCGCGATGGATTCCGGGTGGCACGACGACCTTGCGGAAGTGATCGCCCCTCACCTTTGCCGATGCCGGAGCCGAGTTGGCGTTGATGCCATAAAACCTTGCGAGGCGCTCGTTCACCATCACGAAATCCGACTTGATGAGATTCATCGCATCGTGGTCATTCTCCAGGATTTCGCGGAAAAATGCTTCGCTTTCCCCAATGATTGAGGTTTCAAGGTGCCTGTCGTATTGCGGAAACAAATCGGGTGCCGGTGGATTGCTTCCGACCTCCCTGAGGCCGAGCCACTGGCCGGCAAAATTGCGGACAAAAGCATGGCATTTCGGATCGCGAAGCATCCGCCTCGCCTGCCTGATCCGTTCCTCAGGTTTCGCCAGCGATCCGCTGTCGGCCGCGGCCTCAAGGTCGGCGTCGGGCATGCTGGACCAAATGAAATATGACATGCGGGAAGCGATTTCATGGGGATTAAGCGGTTCCCCGGGCTTGGAACCGGCCTCGGCAAGGAACAGGAAATGAGGCGAAACCAAAACTGAGGCAAGCGCCTGCCTGATGGATTCGATGAACGAGGCTCCCGAAGACCGGGCCGCCTTGAACCGACCGACCTTGGCCTCCACCTCATCCTTGCCAACGGGCCGCCTGTAGGCTTTCCGCATGAAACGGCCGATCACCTCCGTGGCATATTCGGGACCTTGGGAGGTTTTCAGGGGGGAGTCAACGAGTATTCCGGAATGGGATGCCGGGGGCCATGATTCGTGGATGGGGCCCTCGATCTCCATCCATTCGACAAGGAGTTCCGGACGGGCGAACTCGTCCCTCCGCTGCATCCAGAAGTTTTCGAGCACCTTGGGGATGGCATAGTCGTATTGAACACTGATGCCGGCCTGCTCTGTCGTGAAACGCGCCATGAACTCATGCACCAAGGGTTTGTCGGCGGTGCCGGTCGCGTCGAATTCGGCCACGGTTCGGGGTTGTGGCCCCAGTTGCAGGAC
>JAGWVO010000672.1 GCA_018970845.1 Planctomycetota bacterium | reverse complement strand
GCGCGCGCCTTCTCCGCGGCGCGCGCGGCCACGGCGGCGGTGCGCGAGGCCGCGGCGCGCTCCGCAGCGAGCTGCGCAGCCACGCGCACCGCATCCTCGCGGTCCGAGGCGACGCGCACGGCGATCTGCGCGGCCGTGGGCGCGCTCACCTCAAAGGAAAGGCCCACCGCCGCGCCGGCGGGCAACACCGCCGCGCTGGCGTCGTGGCCGTCGCGCGCGAGGACCACCACGTACGCAGACAGGGACGGGCCCAGCGCGCTCGCGCTGGTCGTGGGCGTCGCCGTGTTGTCGTTGAGGATGTAGCACACGCCCGCGGGGCAAACCACCACCGCCGTGCAGTGCCCGCTTTGGGGCGTGCGGCCCTGGTGGGTGACGATGGCCGTAGGGATGTACGTTGCGGGGATGATGCCGCCCGCGTGGTGCGCCGCGCCCGCGTCTGCGGCGGCGCGCACGGGCGGAGGGATGCAGTGCCCGTTGAGGTTGACGTGCCCGCTGGAATCCACGAGCCCGTTGTGGCGCGCCGCCGAGCGCCCCTCGCCCTTGAAGCGGCGGAGGATCGCAAAGAGCACCCGCGGCGGCTTGACGATCTTCACCTGCGTGTTGTAGTGCTGCTCCTCGAGGCACCCGTAGCACTTCTTGATGACGTGCTGGCGCCCAAAGGGTTCGTTGAGCAGCGACCCCAGTGTGGACACCGCGCCGCTCGCCGCTGGCAGCGGCGTGACCACCACCGCGGCCACGGTCGTCACCACGGGCAGCGGCACGAGGGTGCAGCGGGGGCACGGCGAGAAGCACTCCACGCGCGTCATCGCCAGCAGCTCGTTCACTTGCGCCCCGAGGTGCGGCAGGAGGCGCACGATGAACTCGCTCGGGTCCTCCTGCTGCCCGTAGTCAAAGCGCAGGTGCTTGATGATGGCCACGAGGAAGGCGTTGGCGCCCGCGTTGACGAAGCCGCCCGCGCGCACCTTGGCCAGGTAGTCGTGCAGCGCGCAGGGGATGCAGGGCTGGCGAGCGGCGCCCGCGGGGCAGGCCGCACGGTGCGCCGCCAGCTCCGCCACCAGCTCGCCCGAGGCAGCCAAGGCGGCGAGGGCCGCGATGGCAAAGCAATTGTTGCCTGCGTTGTGCGTGCCGCAGGGGGCCCCAGCGGGGAGCGGCGGCGGGTCCGGCGCAGGGATGAAGGCATCGGCGAGCGCGGCGGGCGCGTCACCGCCCTCCTCCTCCTCCTCCTCCTCCACCTCCATCCCCTCGCCGCTGCCGCCGCCCGCCTCCTCCTCGAGCTTAACCTTGTTTTCCTGCGGCAAAGGGAGGGGTTTGGTATGGGGAGGAGTGAGCGGGCGGCCCCACGGCGCGGCGCGGAGACAAGGCGGCGCGGCGGAAAACGCGGGGGGGTGAAACGCACCTTTCCAGTGCCGCCACCTCGCAGCGCGGGGCCACCCTTTGACGCCGCAGCAGCCATTGACATGGTCTGCCTAAACGCGCGGGGCTGAGCCCAAAATATTGCCTTGGAAGGCGCGCAGGTGGGCTGCAAAGGCGCCCAAAAGTTCTCTCCCCGCCGCCGCCGCCTTCGGCGTAACCGCCAGCGCAGGCGCCCCAGAAGCGCCCCTCGCATCCATCCATCGCTCGGGGCCCCCAAAGGAC
>JAGWVO010000671.1 GCA_018970845.1 Planctomycetota bacterium | reverse complement strand
TTGAGATCAAAAATCTCAATAGCTTTCGCGCTGTCGAGCGGGCGACCCGTTACGAAGCCCAGCGCCAGTACGACCAATTCCTCAAGGATGGCAAAAGAATCGGCGAAGTTCCCAAGGCGACGGCGGGCTGGGACGATGCCAGGGGAGTTACTGTCGTTCAGAGGCGCAAGGAGGAGGCGGCTGATTACCGCTATTTTCCCGAACCTGACCTCGCCCCCGTGGTTGTGGATGAAGGCATGCTTGGCGTCGCGCGGAATGCGATGGGCGAATTGCCCGCGGCGGCGCGCCAAAGGTTGCGCGCCGAGCACGGACTTTCAAGCTACGACGCCCGCGTGATCACCGGCCAGGGAAGGGAATTCCAACGATATTTCGAGCAAGTTGCAATGCTTTCCAAAGATTCCAAGGCATCATGCAATTGGACCACAAACTCGGTTCTTGCGTGGCTCAACGAAAGAAATCAAACAATCGCTGGCTTTCCCATCGAACCGGCGCGTTTGGCTGACCTGATCAAGGAAATCCAAAGCACCGGATTGAACATGCAGCGGTCGCGCGAGGTTTTTTCCAAGATGCTTGAGTCTGGTGCCAAGGCAGGGGATGTGATGTCGGAACTAGGGTTTCGGGTTGTCGCCGACTCGGGTCAACTTGCCGAGATCGTCAAAAGAGGCATTGAGGCTAATCCCAAGGCAGTCGCTGATTTCAAGAAGGGCAAGACCAAGGCGGCTGATGCCATCAAGGGGTTTGTGATGCGCGAAACCAAGGGCATGGCCAACACGGAATTGGTTTCCCAGATCCTTTTGGACGAGCTTTCGAAAATATGATCAATCCACCCACCATGACTTGATGGGTTTCCCTTCAACCAAAGGAACGATTCTGCCTGCCGAATCGGTGAAAGTTCCAGTCGGATCAATTCCAGCGGCCTGTAGCATTGTGGCGGCGACATCGGCCGGACTTGCCCTCTTGGATTGAACGGACCCTCCCCAACGATCAGTCTCACCCACCACCCTCCCTCCGGGAATGCCAGCGCCAAATGCGATCATGCTGTAGGCGCCAGCCCAATGCTTTCGACCTGGAGTCGTTCCGGCAAATCGCTTTTCCGCAGCGACCAGTGGCGCCCTGCCGAATTCACCCAGGACGACCACAAGGGTATGGTTCAGAAGACCCCTGATATCCATATCTTCGATGAGCGCGGAGATGGCGCGATCAAACCGGGGAAGTAGGACCGTCTTCATCGACTCGAATATATCGTTGTGAGTATCCCATCCAAACCAGTCTGGGGTTTCCGGATGCTCATCCTGTCCCCTGATGGAATGATTCAGGAATACCGTAACCCATGGCAGGCCAGCTTCAATCATTCTCCTGGCCATCAAGCACGCCCTTCCAGTTCGGCCGTGGCCATACCTCTCCTTGGCACGCTCGGACTCGGAATTGATATCAAGCGCTTTTCGGAAAATATCTGAATTCAAGAGGTTGTAGGCGCGTCGATTCAGCTTTGGCCATGCGGATTGGCGAGACCATGCCTCCAAATCAGCGCGAGTCGAATCCAATTCTTCCAACAAAATCCGTCGACCATCGATCCGGGTTGAAGGAAGACCAGCCAAACGGGTCAGGCCCCAGGAATCGGAGATATCGCCAGCAGGATT
>JAGWVO010000103.1 GCA_018970845.1 Planctomycetota bacterium | reverse complement strand
TGGGGCCGCCGGGACCACCCGGGCCTCCGGGCATGCCAGGCACGCCACCGGCCCCGCCGCCAATCAGGGAGGTGAGAATGGCGCCCGGCTGGTAGCGGAAGTTGGAGCGGCTGGTTGTCGACGACCTGTCGTATTGGAACAGCGTGAAGTGGCTCATGCGGTTGACAACGGGGCCGGCGGTTGGGGGCGGCGTTCCCTCTGCGGCAGGAGCGGCTCCGCCATCGCCCATCGGGGCGCCGGGAACCGGGGGGATTCCGGCGGCGGGAGGCATCCCTTCGGGCATGGGAACCACGGCGGATGCCACGAGGTTGTTGCGCACGCCCCATGCGGCGAGGTTGTCGAGCACGGCCCTGTTGACGAAGTTCACCTCATCCCAGTGGAAGGTGTAACCGCGGAGTTCCACGATCCATCCCTCGCCCTCGGGAGGCGCCTTCTGGTGTTCAATCGGGCGCACGCGCTCCGTTTTCTGGCTGCTGAAGGTCTTGTCCTTGAGCATGCCGTTCCAGAAATTGTCGAGCTTGTCGGTGTAGCGGCAGGTCACCGACTCGATGTTCACCTGCACCAGGTCCTGGGCGCCTTCGGGAAGTTCGCCCGTGGATGATTCGCGGACCTGTCCCTGGGTGGCCCGGTAGAGGTCGAAGGCTTCCGAACCTTTCTTGGGCCGGAAGAACGCCTTCTTCTCATCCTTGGCCCGCTGGTATTGATCCTGCACGGTTTGGAGCTTCTGGTCCGAAAGCGGGAACGCGGGCAGCGGCAACAGTTCCAGGTCCTTGGCGTTGCTCGCCTTGAACTGGCGGGCCCAGTCGGTCTGCAGGCTCGCGAACCATTGCTTGAGGATCTGCTGCCGTTCGGGGGTGGGCGCTGTTTCGATTTCCTTGGCCCAATCGGCCCACGGCACCCTCCAGCCCTCGAAATACTCGCGCGCCTTGGGAGCGTAGAGGTTGGTGCCGTCGGGGCGGGGAACGGCCTCGTTGACGAAGGTCATCAACTCGAGCCAGTTGTAACGCTCCTCCTGCCCGGCGACCGACGACTTGACCTTCTTCTCCTCGGCCGTGGTCTCCTCCTGGATTTTCTTGAACTCGGCGACGCCGCCGTCAACCTTGCCCTTGATCGACTTGGCCGTGCCGACTTCCCGGATCACCTCGGGGTCGATGTAGGGGCGGGCCTGGTAGTAGCTGCCGGCGGCGAGCCCGGCCAGTCCCAATAGAAGCACGGCGGCCGCGGCCGCGGCCCAGGGTTTCTTCGCCCGGATCATCCGTTCGAACTTGATTTCCGGAGGCAACAGGGTGACCTTGATCTGCCCCTTGCCAAGTCCCTGAAGGGCCAGGCCGTAGGCCGCCGAGAACGACAGGAAGTTGTCCTTGAAGCTGGCTTGCCCGCCGATTTCGTCGAGGTCGGCGCGCTCGAAGGTCGTCGGCCTCTTCACCTCGATGCCCAGCTTGTCCTGCAGGTACTTCTGCAATCCCGGCAGCTTGAAGGCGTTGCCCAGGCCGACAAGGTAGGCGATCTCCGCTGAGCGGTTCGTGTTGGTGAAGTAGGTCAGGGCCCTTTGGAGTTCGTTCACCAGGTCGGTCAGCACCGGCTTGAGCGAGGTGAGGATCGTCTTGAGGTCGGGGCCGTCCTTTCCAAGGCCCTTGGCGGCGTTGCGCTTGAGGTGTTCGGCCTTGCCGAAGGTGAGCTTGAAGTCCTTGGTCAGGGCGCGCGTGAAGTGGTTGCCTCCGACATTCACCGGGCGCTGCATGATGATCTTGCCGCCGTCGGTGACGACAAGGGTCGATTCCTCGGCGCCGATGTCCAGGGCCGCGACGCATTTGCCGCCGCCACCCATGTCTCCCATTTCTTCCGCGCCGGGTTCCGGAGGGTCGATCCGGAGCAGGTCGTGGACAAGGTAGTTGGCTAGCGCCAGCGGCCCCATCTGGATGGTGGTGACTTCCAGCTTGGCGTCGCGGTAGCCCTGCATCTCCTTGGAAATCACATCGCGTTTCATCGCGAACAGCCCGACCTCGGTGTCGATGGCCAGTCCGTCGATCACCATGCCGCTGCCGATTTTCTGGAAGTCCCACACGACTTCCTCAAGCTTGAAGGGGATTTGCTGCTTGGCCTCGAACGCGACGATGTCCTTGACGCGCTTTTCCTCAACGGGCGGAAGCTTGACGAAGCGAACCAGGCCGGCCTTTCCAGGCACGCTCACGGAGATATGGTCGCCCCGCCACTTGTTCCGCTGCATGAACTGGACCAAGGCTTCCCGCACGAGGGAGTCCTTGTCGGCGTCGGGTTGGCTCAGGATCTTGGCGTGTTCGATGTAATCAAAGTGCGTCGCGACAATGCTGCCGTCGCGTTCCTCCAGGCGGATGGCCTTGAGGCCGCATTGGCCCAAGTCCAATCCCCATACACCTTTGGGGGCTTTGCTCTTGCGGGCGGACGAGGCCTTGGGCTTGGTTCCCTCGCCTTTTTCCTCGGGTGCCGCGGCGTCATCCCCGGTCTTTCCCATGGCTTGCCTTCCTTCCCCGTCACCCGGTCCGGATCAATCAGCTTGGCTGAACCTAACACCGGTGGCAGCAAGGGTCAAATGCCGCCAACTGTGCCATATTGTCAGTCCAAGGCTTTCCATCCACCATTGCAACACCGGTCGGGCCGTTCCTGTTGGCGCCGCTGGACAAGATGCCCGGCTTGGCCGGCAAGAATGCCGCCAAGTCGCTATCTTGTCATTTCGGGTCTGGACTCCAGGGATGGAATGAGGGCGACGACATGGGTTTTTTCGGCTCAAGGATATCGTTCGCCCGGTTTCGCCCAACCGGTTCGAGGCCGGATGTCTTTTCCACCGACACCCTCGACGCGCTCAACAGGCACAAGATCGGAAACGGCAGGGCGGCCATCGCCTCGGCCGATGGAATCGATTCCGGATGGATCGCCGGCGACCACATCCTCGACCGCAAGTTCGACTTGGCCAAGAACATTGTGTCCGACACGCTGCAATGGGCCCTGCGCATCGATGCCTTCAAGATTCCGCCCGACCTCTTGCGCGCCTATGCCGCGGAGGAACTCGAGGCGTTGTCCGCGTCGAACCCCTCAGGGAACCCCAGCAACCGCCAAAGGCGAGAAGCCAAGGACCGGGCCAAGGAAAGGCTTGAGGATGAGGCCCGGGACGGACGCTTTGTCAAGCGCAAGGCCCATGGGCTTCTCTGGGACCTCCCCTCGGGCGAATTGCTCGTTTCGGGAGCGGGCGCCCCGGCCCTCGACCGGTTGTTCCCGCTTTTTGATGAAACATTCGGAACCGGCCTCGAACCCCTCTCGGCCGGGCGGCACGCTTTCCTCCTTGCGGAAACCCGCAACTTGACCCGGGCGATTGACGACGCCACGCCATCGGCGTTCGTCCAGGGAAGGGCCACCGACCGGATGCACTGGTCTCCCGACCAGACCAGCCGCGATTTCCTGGGCAATGAGTTTCTGGCGTGGCTGTGGTTTGTCGTCGAGGAACGGGGTGACTCCCTCAAGCTGCGCGATGATTCCGAGGCGGCGGTCCTGCCGGTGCGCACGCTCACCTTGGAATGCCCGGCCGGCGAGACGGGCAAGGAAACCATCACCAGCGACGCCCCCACCCGCCTGCCCGAGGCCCGTCGGGCCCTTCAGTCGGGGAAGTTGCCCCGGAAGATGGGATTCATCGTGTCCCGGCACGACCAGCAGTATGAATTCACCCTTTCGGCCGAGACCTTGGCCGTTTCCGGGCTCAAGCTTCCATCTCCCGAGGGGGACAACGAGCGGGTGCGGGATGAGGAGCGGATCGGTTATCTCCGTGATTTCCTGGAGACACTCGACCTGATGTTCGACGCTTTCTTGGCCATACGAGCCGCGGACGGATGGGCCGCGGAACTCGACCGCATGAGGCATTGGCTCAATCGGGCCGAGAGGGGCGCCCGGGCCCAGGCTGCCCGATGAACGCGCATGCCGCCCGGAAGGCGCCCATGGTCACTTGGTCCTGAAGCGGAAAACGCCCGACCAGTCTGTTGGCGGCGGCGAAGATGCCATGCTTTCGGCCCTTTCAAGCATGATTTTGGCCACGGTGTCGCCGGGGTATTCCGACAGGATGGCGGCAAAGCCGTCCCGCGCCGATGTGAAATTCCTTTCCTGGTAAGCATTGCTGGCGATGGTTGTCATCCGGGCCAGGCGGATTTCAGCATCGGTGGCCTCGCCTCGCCACGCCATGAGTTCATGGATGAGGTTGGACCGGAGCTTTCCCTTGACGGCGACAAGGTCGACGGGGCGGGTGAGGAAATCGTCGCCCGCCTCCGCGCGCGTCGATTCGCTGATGAGGATCGATGTGCCATATTCCTTGTTGAGGCCCTCGAGCCTGCTGGCGAGGTTCACGGCGTCGCCGATGATGGTGTAGTTGAGCCTGACGCTGGATCCGATGTTGCCCACGATCACCTCGCCGGTGTGGATTCCAAAGCGCGTCTCAAACAACGGAAGGCCGATTTCCTGCCAGCGCTTGCCCGCCATGGCCAGGATTTTCCGGCAATCAAGGGCGGCGGCGCACGCCTCCCTGGCGTGTCGTTCCAGCTTGATCGGGGCGTTCCAGAAGGCCATCAGCGAGTCGCCGATGTACTTGTCAACGGTGCCATGGTGGCCCGCCACGCTGCTGCTGAGGATCTCGAGGTATTCATTCAGGTGGCGCACAAGCCCGATGGGATCCTGACGCTCGGAGATGGAGGAGAAATCCTTGATGTCGGTGAAGAGAATGGTGGCGGGGCAGATTTCCCCGCCCGTTTCGGCCTTGGCTCCGGGGGCGAGGTAGCGCCTGAGCAGATCCTCGGGCAGGTATTGGAGGAATGCCTTGAGTCCCGCGCGCATCGATTCGATCGCGTTGGCGAGCTTGTCCACCTCCGTGATTCTGGAATTGGCCCGGCAGGGAACCGCGTCGAACTTGAGCTTTCCCATGTCCAGGGCGACGGAGGTGATCTCCTCGATCGGCCTCGCGATGCGCATGGCCGCCCAAATCCCCAGTGACAACGCGGCGAGCAGGCCGCCCGCCACGATGGAAAGGTTGACGAGAAGCCTGCGCTTGAGCGGGGCCAGCAGGTCGTCCTTGTTGAGAAGGACGCACAGCGACCAATAGGGTTTCCGCCCGGGCATGACATTCATGAAGGTGGCCAGGTAGTCTCCGACAGGCGTTCGCAATTCGACATGCAACGGTTCGGAGCTTTCCATGAAGGCATCCACGCCCGCGATCATCCGGACCGCCTCGTTCAGCAGGGGGTCATTGAGCCTTTCCGGGTTGACGACGCCATCGCCGATTTCATCCGCCGCCCCGGGTTTCATGTCATGGGATGTGTGGGCGATCATGTTCAGTGTTCCGCCGGGCAACCATTCAACCGCGAACGATTCCGACTTTCCCGTGAACTTTCGCATCGACTTGGCCAGGTGTTCTCCGATCCATCCGGTGGTGATGTCGATCGCGATGACGCCCAGCAACTGGCCCTGGCGCGAGGGATGCTGCACCGGAATGTAGGCGTTGATTCCCCGGTTGTCGGAGTTGTGCCATGTGCCCGAGAAACCATGGAAATTTCCCATTCCCAGGGCTCCCTCCTCCACGGCGGCCTTGAACCATTGGAGGTTTCTCATGTCGGGAACGGCCCGCTGTTTTCCCGTGATGTGGTCGACGGCCTTGAATCCGCCCCGCCCGTCGGCCTTCACCGCTTCGGAATTTCCCTTCCTGTGAACGACGCATCCCTCCCCGGATGAGGCGTCGATGAAAACCATGGCGCATTTCAAATGGTGGGTGGAAGCCCCGTAGCGGACCAGGAACCTGGCAAGCGCCTCGGACAAGTCCGGCCTTTCAGCATGGTCCTGGGCGAAAAGGGCGCTCGTCCTGAGGATCCTTTCCGCGTCGGTGATCACGCTTTCGATGGCCTCCAATCCGTCAACGGCGATTTCATCCGAAAACCTCTCCGCGAATTCGAGCGAGGTGCGCATCGCCCCGACCAGCGAAACCATGATGATCAGCGCGCCGATGGCCGCGATTCCGGAAAGGGTCACGAGCGAGAAGACGGTTCTGAGTTTCAGGCGAATCATTTCAACCAGCCAATTTCTTGATCATTTGGTGTTGTATCGGAACACTCCTGACCACTCGGCGGGTGGCGGATCGCTTTCCAATTTCGCGCATCTGCCAGCCATGATCCGCGACAATGTGTCATCGGGGTATTTCGCAAGGATGGCGGAATAGCGCTCGCCGGCGCGGGTGAAATCGCGCGCCTGATACAGTCCAAGCGCCTCGGTCGTCAGCCTGGCCAGATCGACCATGGTTTCGGATTCCTCGGCGCGCAGTCCGATCAGTTCGTGGACAAGGATGGGTACGGTCTTGCCCTTCACGGCGACGAGATCAACCGGCCTGGTGAGGAACTCGTCGCCCGCCTCCGCGCGCGTCGATTCACTGATGAGTATCGATGTGCCGTACTCCTTGTTGAGGGCCTCAAGCCTGCTGGCCAGGTTCACGGAATCGCCGATGATCGTGTAATTCAGCCTGACGCTTGACCCGATGTTGCCCACGATCACCTCCCCGGTGTGGATGCCAACCCGGGTATGGAACTGCGGGAGGCCTTCGCGTTTCCACCGCTCGCGGGTCGAGTGGAATGTTTTTCTCCCCTCGAGAACCACGGCGCAAGCCTGCCTGGCATGCAGGGGAACCCGATCCGGGGCGTTCCAGAACGCCATGATCGCGTCGCCGATGTACTTGTCCAATGTTCCGCCATGCTTGGCGATCAGGGAACTGATGATTTCGAAATATTCGTTGAGTTGGTTGATGAGCGCCATCGGTTCCGAGCGTTCTGTGATGGCGGAGAAATCCCGGATATCCGAGAATAGGATGGTGACGGTTTGGATCTCGCCGCCCGTGGAGGCCATGCTGCCCGGCGTCAGGTAATTGCGAAGGATTTTCTCCGGTAGATATCGAAGGAACGCCTTGATTCCCGATCGCATCGAATCCGTGGCCTTGGATAGCTCATCGACCTCGGCGATGGCCGATTCGCCGATCGCCTCAACCGCCTCAAACCTGAGGTTGCCGACATCCCGGGCGACGCGGGTGACCCTTTCGATGGGCTTGGCGATTCCCGCGGACATCCAGATGGCAATGCCAGCGGCCAATCCCATCGCCATCAGCATGACCAGCGCGTCAAACCAGATCCTGCTTCCCAGCGGTGCGAGGATGTCATCGGCGTTGATGAGCGCGCAGACGGCCCATGCCGGCGGTTTGCCGGGCCTCACATTCATGAAATTGGCGAAGTAATTCCCGGCCAGCGACCTGAATTCCCGATGGCTCGGGTCGATTTCCTCAAAGAATGCCGCCGACTCCGGGATCGTGGCAAGGGCATCCGACAGCAGCGGGTCGCCGATTCCCCCGGCCGTCACGATTCCGTTCCCGTCGGGTTGGCAACGGGAATCATGTTCGTGGCTCGAATCAGCCAGGATGTTCAGGTTTCCATCGGGCATTTTCTCAATGAGAACGACGCGGGAACGGGCTACCGACCTTTCGAGCGAGGCTTCCAGCAGGCGGGTCATCCGGCCGGTATCGATCCTAAGGGCGACCACCCCGACCGGCTTCCCCCCTTGCATGACGCGGTGGCACGCGATCACCCCCCGGTTGGCCGAATCTTCATGGAAAGGCAATTGATAGGGCTGGTAACCCTGGAACAGGGTCGCAGGTTCAGCCATGGCTTTCTTGAACCATATCGTATCGCGCATGTCTGGAATTGGTCTCTCCAAGCCGCCAGTGCGAGCCTTGGCGACCAGTCCTGCGCCACCGTCCACCGGCGAAATGTCGGCCGCTTCCCTGCCGTGACAGATGATGCCTCCGCCGCTTTCCGCCGAGACGAAGGCGATGGAAACTCCCCGGTAGGAGGCCTCCGGCAATTCGATCCAGAATCTCCGGACGGCTTCAGGCATGTTTTTGGCGCTGATTCCGGCGCCGACATGGATCGCCAGCGATTTGAGGAACACCTGCGCCTCGATCATTCCATGCTCGAGCGACTGCAGGCCGATGAGGGCTTGCTCCTTGGCGAAGTGCCGGGTGAATCCAAGCGAGGTGAGGATGGCGCCGTTGAACGAGAGGAGGATCAGCGCGGTGGAGGTCGCCGCGATCGTGGCCAGCCAGATGACTGTCAGGAGTGACCTGAGTTTCACCCGCATGGCCAAGGATCCTCCCTTCGGAATGCATTCATTTGGTCTTCAACCTGTGGACTCCTGACCAATCCGCCGGCGGCGGGGATTTTTCAAATTCCGCGCATCGCTTCGCCATCACCCGGGCGACGGTGTCGTCGGGATGGTGGGAAAGGATGGCTTCGTAGGCACGGCGGGCCTCGCCATAGTTCCGGTTGACGAGCAGGGCATGTGCCGTTGCGGTGGCGGCGGCCAAAGCCCGAAGGTTTTCAGGCGAATGATCCTTCCAGCCAAGCAGTTCGTGAACGGGCACCGGAACGGTTTTTCCCTTAACGGCCACGAGGTCGATCGGGCGGGTGAGGAAGCGGCTGCCCGCATTGGCGAGGGTGGCTTCTGAAATGAGGGCGCGGGTGCCGTAGACCCTGTTGAGTCCCTCAATCCTGCTGGCCAGGTTCACGCTGTCGCCGATGATGGTGTAATTGAGCCTTGTGCTCGAGCCGATGTTGCCGACGATGACATCCCCCGTGTGGATTCCAATGCAAGGTTCCCATAGCGGCAGCCCATTGGCGTTCCATGTGCTGGAAACCATGGCGATCCGGTCGAGGCAGTCAAGCATGGCGGCGCAAGCCTCGCCTTCGTGCCGGTCGACAGCCTCGGGAGCGTTCCAGAAGGCCATGACGGAATCGCCAATGAACTTGTCGATGGTTCCCTTTCGGTTGGTCACGGCGCAGCACACCTCCTCGAGGAAACCGTTGAGGTGGTTGACAAGTCGCATGGGCTCAAGTTTTTCGGATACCGAGGAATAGTCGCGAATGTCGATGAACGCGACGGTGACCTTGCGGAGCATTCCGCCGGTATGGGCATCCTCCCCGCTGGACATGTAGCCCTTGAGAACTTCCTGGGGAACATACTTGAGGAAAGACTTCAAGCCCACCCCGGCGCTGGCGATGGCCCTCCGTAGATCGTCAACTTCCCGAATGAACGAGGATTTGGAATGAGCCGTCTCATCCACCTCGAGTCGTTCCAGCTTGCCGGCCAGAACCGTCACCTTTTCAATCGGCCTGACGGCCTTGACCGAGATCCACATGGTCGCGGCGATCGCGATCACCAGGCCGATGGCCACCGCGCACATGTTCCACAACAAGTTTTGCCGGGATTCACGGAAGAGGTCGGCCTCATCCATCAGGAAGCAGATCATCCAGTTCGGGGGTCTTCCCGGAAAAGGGACCATGTAAGTGGCCAAAAAGCCGTCCTTCCCAGAGGTGATCCGTTTGTGGATTGGCGCCTTGGACTCAAAGTCGTGCTGGGTGCTGGGCATGGCCTTGACGGCCTCGGCGATCACTCCCCGGCCATGGGTGGTCGCGTCGACGAAACCCGCCGCCGGTCCCTCCGCTGAACGGTCGAGCACCGCCGTTTCCTCCCCTGTGTCGGCGATCAGGTTGTAGGTGCCATCGGCTTTTCTCTCCACGCCGAACGACCGCGTGGGGAACGCCGAGCGATTCATCGCCTCCATGAGGTATTGGCGATACCAGTCCATCGTGATTTCCAGCCCGATCGCGCCATTGGGCTTGCCATCCATGTCGGCCACGCGCTTGTGGATGGTCACGCAGCGCCGCCACCGCCCGTCGATCGGGCACAGGGTTGGTCCCAATTCCGAATAGCCGATTCCATCGGATTGGCGCGCGGAGTGATACCAGGATTCCTTCCTCAGGTCGCCGACCACCCGGGCCTGCCCGGTCTCGACGTTCCTGGCGACGAATGTGCCGTCGGCTTGCGGCGTCACGACCTCGAGGGCACTGTCTCGGTGGGCTATCACGCCGAATCCGGATTCTGATGAATACTTCAAGGATCCGTGATTTGAGAAATTTCTCTTGAAGTTTTTCCAGAATTTCTCGAACATGGCGAAGGCGTCCCTGCTGGATGCTCCCTGCGCGATCATTTCGGAGAGGCTGGAAATCATCGATTCCCGCTCGCCCAGCACATGCTCGATGGCCAGGACTCCGGAGACGGCCTGCTGCGAGGCCGATGAGATGCCCGCCTCGCGGGCGGCGCTGGTGGAGGCCCACAGGCTCCATATCGACAGGCCGGTTCCAAGGCTGATGACGGTGGTCGCCATCAGCAGGATCAGGATGGTCCGCAATTTCAGCAGCATTCCGGTTTCCTTGCGATTCCTACTTGGATGTGGCCCTGTGGATTCCGGACC
>JAGWVO010000001.1 GCA_018970845.1 Planctomycetota bacterium | reverse complement strand
TCGGAGAAGGCAAGCCGTCTTTGGCCCTGAGACTCATTAGGGCAACGCGGGAGTCGAATATCACGGACGATGACAAGGAATATAACGACCAAAGGCGCAGGATTTTGGCTTCCATTCACCGCCGGCTGGGCCGGCACGCGCTGGCCGACCGACTGGCGTAGGGTGATTGAGGTCCTTGAATGTGCGGCGTGGGAATTTCGCCCGTGAAGGACTCATGGAGTTCGCTCTTCTCGCTCGCTGCTCATGGGGCTGACGCCCCACGATCGCCTCTTAACATGGGGCTGACGCCCCACGATCTCCAATAATTGCGACTGACAACCAACGCTCGCCAGATTGACCGCGGTTCAGGCGTTCGGAATCTCGGGAAGCTCGAAGCCCTTGCGGTACTTCCGGGTGAACAGCGCGTTCGCCTCGGCGTCGGAGGAAAGCTCGGTCTTGGGGTTGATCGTCAGCTCGCGGCCGAGGATGAGCTTCGTCTTGTCGAAGTCGATGGCGCTCTCCTTGAGGTAAGCCTCGAAGCTCTCGAGCGTCTGCTTCACATGCTTGTTGTCGGCCATCAGGCTCGGGCGGGTGCCTGATGGCACTTCCTTGCCGATGCGGTACGACACATTGCCCAGGTGGGCCAAGGCGCTCGAAAGGTGAGCGTCCTCGATGTCGAGGTGAAGGTCCTTGTGGTTGCGGCTGCGGATCGCCTTGACGAAGTTGGCGAAGTGCAACTGGTAGTCGCCGCCCTTCCACTTGCCAAGCTCGTTGCCCTTGTAGTCGAAGGCGACACCGGAGTTGTAGTTCGGGCCGACGGCGTATCCCTCGGTGCCGAACCAGATGTTGGAAGCGCCCTGGAACGGGCCGCCCTTCAGGCCGAAGGTGACGGGGGTCTTGATGGGCAGGCCGCGCACATCGGAGATGAGCATCGCGTCGTCCCATTGGTAAACAGTCACCTGGCAGTTGGCGACATTGCCGTTGTCGATGTAGCCGAGGCGGCCGCCGAGGCTCACCACGCGCTTGGGCAATTCCTGCTTGCCGAGTCCCCATCGGGCCTTGTCAAGTTCGTGGGGATTCTGGTTGCCAAGGTCGCCGTTGCCTGTCTCGAACACCCAGTGCCAGTCGTAGTGCAGGCGCTTGCGCTTGGGCACCACCTTCTCGGCGGGCCCGCACCAGAGGTCGAAGTCGAGCCCGGGAGGAATCGGCGCCTCGGTGTCGACCAGGCCGATGCTGTCGCGGCGGCGGTAGCAAATGGCGCGGGCTTCGGTCACCTTGCCGATCTTGCCGGCCTTGATGAAGTCGAGCATCTCACGCATGCCGGTCATGCTGCGGCTTTGCACGCCCATCTGGCAGATGCGGCCCAGCTTGCGGGCCCATTGGGTCATCACGCGGCCCTCGCGCACATTGTGGCTGCAGGGCTTTTCCACATAGACATCCTTGCCGCTCTGCATGGCCCAAACGGCCATGAGGGCGTGCCAATGGTTGGGGGTGGCGATCGACACGGCGTCGATGTTCTTGTCCTCGAGAAGCTTGCGGACATCCTTCTCGTAGCGGGGCGGCTTGGCGAGGCTCTTGAACTTGGGCTTGAGCTTCTCGTAGGCCGCCGGGTCGCAATCGCAAATGGCGACGAGGTCGCAGTCGGGGTTGCGGAGCCATTCGGAGACATGGCCGCCGCCCTGGCCGTTGACGCCAATGACAGCGACGCGGATCTTCTCGTTGGGGCCCACCACGCGGGCCGCCCGGGCCTTCGGTGCCACCGTTGCCGTCACGCCGGTGGCCAACGCGGCGGTCGCCGCCACCAGGGCCTGATCCACGAAGTCGCGCCTGTCGAAGTGTCGCACCGCTCGTCTCCCGCTTGCGTTTTCCTGAATGAGCCAGTTCCCTGTTTACCATGCCGCCCCTCGGCGGTAAACGGCCGGAGGGTTCATCCGGCGAATGATTTCAGCGGCCGGGCCCGCCCGTCCGCACCTTGCCCACCACCCTGTCCACCGCGGCCGCGATTCGTTCCTCGATGTCGGGCGCCCAGCGGAAGGCCGGCCTGCCGTATTCGAACAGGTTGCTGCCGCCCTCGTAGCCGCCCTCATCCCAAACCCGCCGCGAGGGAATGTAGGCCAGCATGTCGTCGGCATAGCCGCACACCCAGGTTCCCGGGCCGTAGGCGCGCTTGAACCGCAGGGCGTAGTCCACCACGGTCTCGGCGCCCATGCCGATCATGATGGTTCCCTCCCCCAGCCTCCAGGCATGCACGGGGTACGGGTGCGAGGCGGCGAACTTTTCGCCGGCATCGAGCTTGGCCAGCATCCGCGCGGCCCAGCGGGCGCGGATGGCGTTCGTGTCGCGGACAAGGCCCGACAGTTCCGCCCTGTCGGCCACCTTGAGATAGGGCAGGTCCACCATCTCGAAGGCGACCTCCACGCCGGGGGCCACGGGCGCCAGGGGCTTGTTGAGCACCTCCTCCACCGCGCCGCCCAGCATGCGCCCGTACTTTTCGCACAGCTCAACCGTGCGCCTCGGAAGGGGATTCTGGTCGCCGCCGCAGGTGTTCACGAACATCGCCGTCACACCCGGATGGTTTTTCTCCACCATCTCCTGCGCGAAGCCGGGATAGTCGCCGCACACCTTGGTGAAACTCAGCGTGGTGGGATGGCACGCGTAGCCGAAAAGAACAGCCGCCAACCGGCCATCGGGCCTCGACACCGCCAGCACGGGCACGGCATGGTCGACCGGGCCCTTGAGCGCCTCGCCGCGGGCGAGAATGGCCGGCACCTCCGCCTCCTTGTTGTTGCGGCGGTTGACGGCGAAGGTGGTGGATCCCGTGCCGGTGGCGAGTTTCGCCGGCTTGAGGTCGGCGAGGGCCCGGCCCACGGCCTCCACGGTGAGGTCGACCATGCGGGTGGTGTATTCCTCCACCAACGCCACTTGCGCGGCCTCCACCGGGTAGTAGTCGACAAGATCGTCGCCCAGCCTGGGCCCGCAGTGGTTGTGCGAGAAGGTGAACATCACCCGCGAACGGTCGATGCCCTTCTCCTTGGCCAGCCGGTCGAACACCCTGTCGCTCATCGACTTGGGCACGCCCTGGAAGTCGCTGGTGATCATCACGGCGCGTCGGCCGCGGCCATCGTCCAGGGCCAGGACCTTGAGCCAGATGTCGTGAATCTTGCCCTCGGGCACGCGCCTGGAGCCGTAGCCGGCCAGCCAAACCGGCTTTTCCGGGGTGATGACGGCGCGGGCCACGCCCGCCTTCCACTCGGCGCCGGAAACCCGGGGCGCGGCCGCCACCAGGGCGAAGGCCAGGATGAATCCCAAGACACGGCAAGTCATGGCGCCAGCCTCACCCTCGACAGGAATATGTCGTTGCTGCCCCGGTGGGTGATCGGCTTGTCTCCGAAATTCGCCTCACCCGAGCACGCGCCCGAAAGGTAGAGCAAGCCCTGATGATGGGCGATCGTGTAGGCATGGTCGGTGGCCTTGCCCTTGGGCTGGAGCAGCCAGCGGAACTCACCCTTGGAATCGAGGCCGGCGATGAAGATGTCGGCGGCCGGGCCGGAATCGAGTTCGCGGTCGCCGAATCGCACCTTGCCCGAAAACGACCCGGTGAGGAAGGCGTTGCCTTGCCCGTCGGTCGCCACCCCCAGGCCGTAGTCGATCCGTGGTCCGCCCGCCACGCGGGTCCAGGCCCGCTTGCCCGAGGCGTCGAGCGCGGCGACCAGCAGGTCGCTGTCGCCATGGCTGGCAACCTCCCCCGCCCCTGTCTTGAGCTTGCCCTTGAACATCCCCGAAACCCAAACGCGGCCCGTTTCGTCGGCGCAGATCTCGTGAACCATGGCGGAGTCGCTGCCGAAGCCGTCGTGGATCCAGACCGCCTTGCCCGAGGGATCAAGCTTGGCCACGAGGATG
The DNA here is from genome assembly GCA_018970845.1 of Planctomycetota bacterium. Lineage (GTDB taxonomy): Bacteria > Planctomycetota > Planctomycetia > Gemmatales > Gemmataceae > REEB421. The sequence goes on along the minus strand of JAGWVO010000001.1, from coordinate 43,635 downwards.
TCACGGCCGGGTTTCTTGCACAATTCCAAGCCAGCCAGGGCAGCCTCGCCGCCGGCGGCGCCGCCGACATAGCTGTTGCCCGCCCTGTCGACGGCGATGCCGTGGCCGGTGCTGTTTCCTGCGCCGGTCGCCACGCGCGCCCAGGCCACCTTGCCTGCCGGGTCGAACTTGGCGCAGAAGATCCGCGAAGGGCCCGATTCGCCGATGGCCTGCCCGGCGAGCGTTCCGGAACCGGCCAGCGCCCCCGTCACCACCGCGTTGCCGGCGCCGTCCATGCCCACTCCATGGCCGTAGTCGTATCCCTTGCCGCCGAAGGCGTGGAACCAGGCCAGTTCACCGTTGGCGTCGTACCTCGCGGCGAAGGCGTCGTATTCGCCCGCGAGGGCCGGCTTGTGGCTTCCGAACACCGCGTCGGAACTTTCGAAATGCCCGGTCACCACGCAGTTGCCCCTGTCGTCCGCGGCCACGGCATAGCCGCGGTCGATCTTCGCCCCGCCCCCCGCGCGCACCCACAGGAACTTTCCCTGGGGGCTCACCTTGGCGACGAAAAAGTCCATGGATCCGGCCGCCTTCAGGGTGATGTCGCCGAATGCGGCCTCACCCGTGAATTCACCGGTGAGGAAAATGTTGCCTTGGGGATCGACGGCCAGTCCCCTGACCTTGTCGTGGAGTTTGCCTCCCGCGGATATCACCCAATCGACAACCGGATCGGCGGCCGGGGCGCTGGTTGTCATGGCCGCCATGAGGGCGGCCGCGGCGAACATGGTCATTGGGAACCTCCGGGAAAATTCACTTCGCCAGCCTGTCGAGAAGGTTGCGGGTGACGCGCGTCACCACCGGGTCGCCGCCGGACAGCCCATGGGACCAGTCGGTGGTGCCTGCGGTGACGACCGTGCCGCCGCGCTCATGGATGCCGAGCACGGCGTTGCCAAGTCGCCCCTTCTCCCACTTCTCGTAGAACTCGCAGTCGTCGGGATGCCAGCGCACCGGGCAGGTGGCCAGCACCACCATCGACTTCGGCGTGCCGTCACGGAAGGTGGGAACGGGCAGGCCATCCTTCCATTCCAGTTCGCAACCATCGCACTCGTAGCCCACGACGGTGTCCTTGGCGCCGAATGTGCCGCCCCGCTTGATGCCGGTGCCCTCGAACAGCCAGTGTTCGGGGCGGTGCACCGCGTACTCGGCGGGTTCGGTCATGAACTGGCCATGGCTCTTGCGGTAACCGCCCCAGAGGAAGCCCACGCCCGTCATCGTGTTCTCGGGGCGCTTGGCGAGGTGATGGCTCCAGAGGGAACTCAACAGGGCGTGCTCGCCCTTGTCGAAGAACGGGTCGAGAGCGTGGGCCTGCTTGAAGCAGACCAGGGCCCGGCCATGCTCCTCGGGCCGCACCTGCCAGCAGCAGGTGTTGCCGCTGAGGAACGCGGCGTTGCCGCCGGCGCCGACAAACCGCTCGAGGGCGTCGCGCATGCCGGCCGACCAGTATTCGTCGTGGCCGACGCTGAGAACGAGCTTGTATCCCTTGAGCAGTTCGGGGTGCTGTTCGAGGTCGGAGTTGGCGGCGTAGTCGATGCCGTAGCCGGCCTTCTCGGCCCAGGCGACGAACGGCTGCTCCCAGCGGGGGAACTGCGACGAGACGGGCCTGTCGAACGAGACGCGCCGGCCCTGGACCTTGTCGCGGCCGTTGTAGGCGTAGAGGCTGTATCCGCCCCAATTCGTGTAGGCGTTGTAGGTGTTGGTGGCCAGTTGCAGGAGGATCTTGTTGGCGGCCGCGGGCCGCTCGGGACGAATGATGAACCATGCCTCGCCCGAGGCGGGCTTCCCGTCGGGCAGGGTCGTGTCGATGCGGGCGATGTAATAACCCGACTTCCAGGTCGCCGGCACCATCACGCGCGTGGCCACCGGCCACCCGCAACCATGCGATGACGCGTTCGCCGGAACCGCCGGAAACGGCGCGTCGAAAGGCTCCCCCTTCCATACCGGTTCACGGGCGGCTCCCACCCGGAAAACCTCCATCCGCGCTTTGGGCCCCCGCGACGCCACATGGAAGGCGATGGAGTCGCCGGCCTTGTAGCTCAGCTTGTCGGTATAGGCCTCCACCGGCTTGCGGTCCTTTTCGGCCATCCCCTTGGGCAACAGGGGTGCCAAGACCTTCTCGAAGGCGTCGGCATGCTGGACGAACCCCAGGTCGGTCGGGTGGGAATTATCCACCGTGCCCTCGCCATCGGCATTGAGGAGACGGTCGCCTGGAAGGTAATGCAGCCCGGAGACTCCCGAATCGACCAGCTTCCGGTACGCAGTCCAAAGGGCCTGACGGCTTGTCTCGTTGCGCTTGCGGTTGCCTTCCACCAACGGCGCGTTGGAATACAGCCTGTCCTCCACGAGCACGATGGGCGCCCCCGGCCTGGCGGCGCGCAATTGCCGCACCAGCGGTTCCGTCCGCTCCGCCACCTTGTCGGCGGTCATGTTCGGAAGGCAGTCGATCACATAGACGGAGGCGTCGATCTCGGCGATGAACTTCCCCACCTCAAGTTCCATCATGCCGTTGCCGGAGAACCCGAGGTTCACGACGGGAACTCCCAGCCTGCGCCCAAGGATGGCCGTGTGCACCATGCCCGGCCGCGACGCGCAACCGCCCTGGGTGATGGAAGTGCCGTAAAACACCACGGGCTTGGCCCGGTCGGGAGGGTACGCCGGGGCCTTGGACACGGAATTGCCACGGGCCACTCCCAGGGAGACCTCCGAAACGCCGTTGTAAAGCGGCAGGTAGAGCAGGAATTCATGCTTGCCCGAGGCGTAACCCGAGCCGATGACGGCGAAGTTTTCCTTGCCCGAGGGACGGCCGGCGCCCAGCCATTGCCAGGCGCCGCTTTGGGGCGACCGCATGTAAAGGTCCAGACCGCTGACGCCGGTGGCCGGCATGTGCGGCATGGCCAAGTTCGGCGATGTGAGCGTCCATTTGGCGTGGATCGCGGGGGCATCGGTGACAAACCGAACGCACAAGCCGGCAGATTGCCGGCCCAGCCCCCAAACACCCGGACGAACCACCCCCTCGGCTCGCGCCGGCAGGCGGTCGAACGGCGCCTTGCAGTCGGCGAACGCCTGTCCTTCCAGGCCCAGCGACTTGATGTCGTGCCAATCGAGGTTTTCATCGGCGGTCCGCCCGGAGGTGACGAATGCCAGCACCAGGCCAAGGGTTGTCAAAAGTCTCATGATCCATTCCACAACAAAGGCCCATCCAAGGGCCGAAGTGCCGATGGTAACCGCGGGGACGAGACCCCGGCAACCATCCCGGGGCGTCTATAGTGGGCTTTGACACCTCCCTTCGGAGCCAGCGCATGACCGCCACCGCCCTCACCATCGCGGGCTCCGACCCGTCCGGGGGAGCGGGCCTTCAGGCCGACCTGAAAACCTTCCACCAGCACCGCGTGTACGGCATGAGCGTGGTCACTTTGCTCACCGTGCAGAACACCCGCGCCGTTTCGGCGGTGGACATCGTCCGGCCCGACCTCGTGGTGGCGCAACTCGACGCGGTGCTTTCCGACATTGCTCCAGCCGCCGCCAAGACGGGCGCCCTGGGCAATGCCGCCATCATCGAGGCCGTCGCCGACAGGCTCGGCCCCACCCGGTTCCCGCTCATCATCGACCCGGTGATGGTGAGCAAGCATGGCGCCCCGCTGATGGCCCCCGAGGCCGCCAAGGCCCTGATCTCGCGGTTGCTGCCCCGGGCGTTCCTCGTCACTCCCAACCTGGCCGAGGCCGAACAACTCGCGGGCATGAAGGCCGACAGCATCGCCTCGATGGAACGGGCGGCGCGCCTCATCGCCTCGATGGGGCCGAGGCATGTGCTGGTGAAGGGCGGACATCTGGCGGGCGAGGCCTCCGACCTGCTGCTGGCCGATGGGCACGCCACGCTGCTGCCGGCCGGCCGCGTCGAAACGCCGCACACCCACGGCACCGGTTGCGTGCTTTCCGCCGCCATCACCGCGCGGTTGGCCCGCGGCGAGGAGGTCGGCGCGGCCGCCCGGGGCGCCAAGGAGTTCGTGCGCCTCGCCATCAAAACCAACCCCGGCCTTGGCGGCGGATTCGGCCCCATCAACATGTTCGCGGATCCGCGAGGCGACCCCACCCATGCCGGTTGAAACCTCACTTTCAGGCGGCCTCGAACGGCTGGCCTTCGACAATTCCTTCACCCGCGACCTGCCGGGAGACCCCGAGACGGCCAACCGCCGCAGGCAGGTTCCCCGCGCCTGCTTCTCGCGCGTGCTGCCCACGCCCGTCTCCAACCCGTCGCTCATCGGGTGGTCTCCCGAGGTGGCCACCCTGCTGGGCCTCGACCCGCTTCCCCAAGACCCGGCGCTGATGGCCCGCGTGTTCTCCGGCAACCTGGTCCTTCCAGGAATGGATCCGTTCGCGATGTGCTATGGAGGACACCAATTCGGCTCATGGGCCGGGCAACTGGGTGATGGCCGCGCCATCAACCTGGGCGAGGTGGTGAACGACTCCGGACAGCGGCATGTGCTTCAGCTCAAGGGAGCGGGCCCGACCCCCTACTCCCGCACCGCCGACGGATTGGCGGTGCTCCGCTCGTCGATCCGCGAGTTCCTCTGCAGCGAGGCGATGCACCACCTCGGCGCGCCCACAACCCGCGCCCTCAGCCTGGTGCTCACCGGCGAGCAGGTGGTGCGCGACATGTTCTACGACGGCAACCCGGCGCGTGAACCGGGCGCCGTCGTCTGCCGCGTCGCGCCGTCGTTCACGCGATTCGGCAATTTCCAGATCCTCTCGGCGCGAGGCGAGACCGACATCCTCAGGCAACTTGTCGACCACACCATCCGCCACGATTTTCCCCACCTGGGCGAACCCGGCCCCGAGACCGATATCCGCTGGTTCCATGAGGTTTGCCGCGCGACCGCCGACATGGTGGTGCATTGGATGCGCGTGGGCTTCGTCCATGGCGTCATGAACACCGACAACATGTCGATCCTCGGCCAGACGATCGACTATGGCCCCTACGGCTGGCTGGAGAACTACGATCCCGACTGGACCCCCAACACCACCGATGCCTCGGGCAGGCGGTACCGCTTCGGCAACCAGCCGCAGGTGGCCATGTGGAACCTGTTGCAACTGGCCAACGCGCTCGTGCCCCTGTTCAACGACACCGAACCGTTGCAGGCGGGGATCGACCTCTACGCCGGCTCGTTCCAGCAAGGCTGGAGACAAACACTCGGACTGAAGCTGGGCCTCGCAAACGCCAGCGCCGACGACAGGCCCCTGTTCGACGAGTTGCTGGCCGTCCTGCAGGTGGTTGAGACCGACATGACGATCTTCTTCCGAAACCTTTCCAAGGTGGATCCTGAATCACTCGCAACGGAAATCCCCTCGCCCCTGACGGAGGCTTATTACAGGCCGGAACAGCTCGGCGCGGACCACAGGGACCGCACCATGGCCTGGCTGCGCCGGTGGGGGGACCGGCTGCGATCCGAGGAATCCGGACCCCCGGCGCGCGCCCAGCGCATGAACGCCGCCAACCCGAAGTATGTGCTGCGCAACTACCTCGCCCAGCAGGCGATCGACAAGGCGACGGCGGGCGATCCGTCGATGATCGCGGAACTGCTCGACCTGCTGCGCCATCCTTACGATGAGCAACCGCACCGGGAGCATTTCGCCGCCCGCCGGCCCGACTGGGCCCGCCACAAGCCCGGCTGCTCGATGCTCTCATGCAGCTCGTGAATGCGGCATGGCCCCGCGTGGCAAGACGCTTGTTGGATATCGGTCAAATCGCTTCGACCTTATTGTTTGCTCCGGTTTTCTCCGGACAACACATTCGGCTCATCCACCAACGCCTTCAAATCCCCGCGATTTGACCAGTTTCAAATCACAACCGATAATCAAGGATGTGCCCCAATGCTAGGACTCCCTCCCATGCGCCATGGCTTGTTTGACAGAAGGTCGGCGCTTCGCTTGGGTGCCTTGCCACTTCTGGCGCCGGGTGTTCCCACCACGCTTCATGGCGCCAAGCTGGATGGCCCGGCCAAGGCCTGCATCTTCATCTTCCTGTGGGGCGGCCCCGCCCAGCAGGACACGCTCGATCCCAAGCCTGAAGCCCCCGTGGAGTACCGCGGGGAGTTCTCAACCATCCAGACGGCGCTTCCCGGCGTGCGCGTGTGCGAGCACCTGCCGGGCATTGCCAGGCGCCTCGACAAGGTGTGCCTCATCCGGTCGATGACCCACGACGATGTGAACCACACCACCGCGCCCCACCTGCTGCTCACCGGCCACCCCATGGCCAACCTGGGCCAACCCCTTCGTGACGACTTCCCGGGCCTTTCGTCGGTGCTGGCCCGCATGGGCAGAGGCAAGGGGACCGACTTGCCGCCGGCGATCAACCTGATGCCCCACTCGCCCGACAAGGCGCCACGCTTCGTCGAATCCACGCATGGACAGGGGGCCGGCTGGCTCGGGCCGGTGTGGCAGCCGATGCGAATCGAGGCCGATCCTTCCAGCGCCGACTACACCATCGGCGAGATCACTCCGGCCGCCGACTTGGCTGGAAGCCGAATGGCCGAACGCGCCGGCCTCGTCAACGGCCTGGAGACCAGCTCGCCGTTCACATCGGCCGACTCCTCGGCCCAGGCCCGCCACCGGGAACAGGGATTCCGCCTGTTGGCCAACCGGAAGGCCGCCGCCGCCTTCGACCTGTCGCGCGAACCGCTGGCCCTGCGCGAACGGTACGGCATGAACATCCATGGACAGTCGGTGCTGCAGGCCCGCAGGCTCATCGAGGCCGGCGTGCCCGTGGTGACGGTTTATTGGCAAAACGACGGCATCACCAATGTGAGCGTGTACTGGGACACGCACCAGCGCAATTTCATCGACCTCAAGACGCGGCTCTGCCCACCGGCGGACAAGGCCTTCTGCGCCCTGCTCGACGACCTCGAGGACCGCGGCATGCTCGACGAGACGCTGGTCGTCTGGTCGGGCGAGATGGGTCGCACCCCCCGGGTGGGCCAGTCGGTTCCCGGCGGGGCGGGCGCTGGACGCGACGGACGCGACCACTGGGCCAAGGTTTTCAGTTCCATCGTCGCCGGTGGCGGATTCCGCCGGGGAGTGGTGCACGGCTCATCCGACCGCTACGCCGCGGAGCCCAGCACATCGCCGGTCCGCCCCGCCGACCTCGTGGCCACGCTCTATCACCGCCTCGGCGTGCCCGCCTCAAGCCACATCCACGACCGCCTCGGCCGGGAAATCCCGCTCGTGCAAGGTGAAGTGATCCACTCGTTGCTCGCGTAGCCCCGAAAATGTCACGCCGCCCGGCGCGGGGCTTCCTTGGAAAGCGCGGGAAGCCCGTGGGGTCCCCTGGGGCCGTCGGGATTTCCCGTCCAGGCGTGCTCGGCGATCGCCGCGATGATCCGCTCGGCCACCTGGATCGCGCGCCGGCCGGCCCTGCCATCCACCCGCGGCGCCCTCTGCTGCCTGATCGCCGCGACGAAGTCGATCAACTCGCTTGTGAGGGCGTCATGCGGACCGGGGCACGCCGTTTCCCCCGGAACCAGATGTTTCTGGAAAATGGTCTCCTTCAGGGATGCCAATTCCCCGGGAGCCATCTCGGGTGCCTTGATCCGCTTCTGGACAATCTCCTCCGATGGCTCGACAAACCTGAGGCACTTCGTGGCGAAGTCGAGCGTCGCGAACCCCTCGGCGCCCCACATGGTCATTTGCCGCACCGCGGCGGGTTGGCAGCGGCAGGCCGTCAGGTCGGCGACCAGGCCGTCGCCCATCACCAGGCGGGCCTGGGCCAGGTCCTCATGGCCGCCGAGGATGGAAGTCCCCATCGCCTCGACCCGGACCAACTCGGCGCCCCGCGCCTGGTCGAGCACCAGGTCGATGTCGTGGATCATGAGGTCGAGCACGGCGCCGATGTCGAGCGACCGGCCGGTGAAGGGCCCCGACCGCTCCGCCCTGATGTAGCGGGGACGGAACTGCCTTCGCCTGAGGGCCTCGTAGGCGGGATTGAACCGCTCGATGTGCCCCACCTGCAGCGGCACGCCCCTGTTTTTCGCGGTCTCCTCGAGACGCAGCGCTTCGGCTGAGGTCGAGGCGAGCGGCTTTTCCACGAATACCGGCAAGCCGCGTTCCAGCGCCTCGCTCGCCACGGCATGGTGGAAGCGCGTGGGGGTCACCACCACCATCGCCTCGACAAGCTCAAGCAGCGGCTTGTGGGAATCGAAGGACTTGCAGTGGCGCTCGTCGGCCACGGCCCTGGCTTGGTCGATCATCGGGTCGGCGACGCCGACGAGTTCCACTCCGGGAAGTTGCGACAGGATCCTCGCGTGGGCCTTGCCGAGGTGGCCCACCCCGGCCAACCCCACCCTGAGCCGCCCCGTTCCCATGTCGCGCCCTCCCGGTGATGCCTCGGAACTCAAGCTGAACGGAGAAATCGCCGGTCGATGAAGGAGCTTGGGCGCTCGGCCCCCGCCATGGAAACCAACTGCCTGCCCAGGGCCACATTGAGCGGATGGCCCGACCGGCAGGCGACGACATGCCCGGCGATGTCGAAGCCGGCCAGCGCCATGTCGCCAAGGATGTCAAGCACCTTGTGCCTCGCCGGCTCGTCGCCGAAACGCAGCCGGTTGCCCACGACACCCGAAGGCCCGAACACGAGGAGATCCTTGAAGGAGGTCTTTGAGCCGAGCCCCTGGCTCCGGAACGCGTCAACCTCGCCGCTGAGCAGGAAGGTGCGGCATGGCGCGATCCTGCGGATGAACTCGCCCGTTGAGAACTGGTGCGTGTGGATCTGCCGGGGAATCGGCGAGTTCGACCCGTAATCCAGCATGTAAGTGATCGTGAGTTCGGCGCTGTCCGCCGGGTGCAGCGTCAGGCTGGCGTTTCCAGCCGAGACGGTGACGGGCTTCTCGACGCCGTAGCTGTACCTTGGCGCGGGCAGCGTGCGCGTTCCGCCCTCCGCCAGCAGTTCCACGAAACCCTGGCACGAGCCGTCAAGCCCCGGAGGCTCGGGCGCGTCGATCTCGATGACGCAGTTGTCGACGCGGTGGGCGGCGAGCGCCGCCAGCACATGCTCCACAAGGCTCACGCCCTGTTCGCCACCCAAGGTGGTGCGGCGGGCGGTGCCGGTGACGCGCGAGACATGAGCGGGAATGGAAGGCCTTCCCGGAAGGTCGGTTCGGACAAACTCGATGCCGTTGCCGGCGGGTGATGGCAGGAACCGGACGCTGATGTCACGGCCCGTCAGGAATCCGGTTCCCCGGATGGAGGCGGGGCGGGCCAAGGTGCGCTGGCAGCGCTGGGAGATCCGTCGCAGCAAGGCTTGAGACTCCGGTCCTGGGGAAAAAGGAATCGGCTCCCGGCGATGACCGGGAGCCCGAAGGTTGGCTCAGGGACGAGGGGCGGCCGACGGTGCGGGGGCGGGCGCGTTGCCAGCGCCTGCGCCTGCACCACTACCAGCCGGGGCCGGAGCGGCACCAGCGCCGGGCGCGGGCGCTATCCGCCCGTAGGCCTGGTTGAGGGCCGTCACGACATCGGCGCTGATGTCCATCCCCCGGGTGAAGTACAGCGGGGTGCAAGCTCCCTGCTGAAGCTTCCGCATGATGTTCATCGGGCTCCAGTATTCCTGGGAGGTGGTGGCGTCGTTGTAGCTCAGGACCATGTCGAAGCCCTGCGACATCGCCACGCGCTGGGTGGCATCCTGGACTTCCTTGTAGATCAGCACCAAGGCGTCGTCCTGGCGCTTGGCCATCACCTGCTGGGTCTCGTTGGAGAGGTCTTCCAGTTCGCGCTTCAACTGCCTGGCCTGCTTTTCGTACTGCTCACGCTGGTCGGGCTTCGTCTGGGCTTCCTTGGCCAGCGCCTCGTATTGGGTCGCCTTGGCCTTGGCCCTCTGCTGGAAGGGGGCGGCGAGATCCTTCAACTCATTGTTGAGGACCACGGCCTTCTGGTAGTTCTTCAGCACATGCGACAGGTTCAGGAGCGCCACCCGGGAGCGGCTGTCGGCTCCGGCGACGCCCGATTGCGCCGTCAGGCGCCCGCCCATCCACGCCAGTCCGCCAAGGACCACGGCGATCATTCCAAGGGCCACGATTCGCTTCACGGGGGATGCCTCCTGCTTTTTCGACGACACCTCGGGTCGCGCCCGCGGGGCCGTCCCTGGCCGCCGCCAATTCGCCGGGTTTTTTGAGCCTTCCGGCACTCCCGGATTCAATTGAGGTTTGGCGCTTCTACCCATGGCCCCAAGGAGGGTCAAGCCGAACCCTCCCGCGGCCGGTTTGGATTGCCTCCACCTCTGTTTTCCGGCTAACTTCCCGCAAAGACGCGATCTTGGCGAGCGATGACCCATGCCCCAATTGCCCGAATTGAACCAGCGGGATGATTCGCCCCCCTCATGGTGGGATGGCAAATGGCCTTGGCTTGTGGTGGGTTTGGCATTCGCCGGCGGGCTGGTTTTCGCGTGGTGGGGTCCCAGGTCTTCCAAGACGGCCGCCGACCTGGTTCCCGTCCAAGGCGTTGTTTATTTTCAGGACAGGCCTTTGCCTGGAGGCACGATCGTCTTCAGTCCCGACCCGAGGCGAGGGCAGGACGGCCCGATGGGCATGGGATCCATCGATGATCAGGGATTTTTCAGGATCTGGTCGGACGGCAGGGAAGGCGTGGCTCCCGGATATTACGCCGTGACCATCGCCTCATCCGTTCTTCCATCGCGTTTTCTTGATCCTTCCCAGTCTGGGCAATCTGCCGATATTCGTTCGAATCTCAACGCCCCCCTCGAATTTCACTTGAAATAGCAGCCCCGCCGGCCCCGCAAGACCCGCTGATCCGTTTCCTGTGTGCATTCCGTCAATCCCGGCGCAAGTCTCACAACCCGAATTGCCGATACCACCGGAGAACACCTCGCCTTCGCGGCGGCGCGCCATCGTCCATTGATGATGCGCCTGAAGCGAAAGGGGTGAACGCCTTGGGGGTCGATCCATGCGGATCCTGCATGCCGCCTTGTTTGCCGTGGCGGGCCTGTGTTCTGCCGGCACCGTGTATGGCCAGTCGGCCCACTCACCGGAACCGGGCAACCCGCCATCCCTGACCACGCTGCCGCAGGACACCAATCGCCTGATTGTCCCCCCCATCATCGCGAATACGCCGCTCCCGGACATCACGCCCTTGGTGTCGCCCGCCAGTCCCCCGCCACTGACGAGCGATTTCTGGACTTCGCTGGATTTCCTCTGGTGGTTCGTCGAACCCAGCACCGCTCCCGTGCCCCTCATTTCCACGGGCCCGCGCACCTCCCAGAGCACGGTCCTAGGAAATGGCGTGCTGGGAAGCGCGGGCACCTCCGTTGTGTTTCCAACCAAGGACATCGCCTATGGAACCTTCAGCGGCATGAGGCTGCTGGCCGGCGGCTGGCTTGACGGCGACAACACCTTCGGACTGGAGACCACTTTCATCCTCACCGAGCGCCGGGAATACGGTTACGGCGCCCATGGCGATGACACGACCGCCTTCTTCCCGACCATCCCCTTCACCCTGCCCGGTGGCGCGGCCACCTCGCTGCTCAACCAGCAACTCAACACCGTTCCCGGCGCCATCATCCCCTCCAGCATCGACATCGCCTACCTGGGCTCGCACCAGATGTTCGGACAGGACATCAATTTCGTGGCCAATGTGGGGCGCACCGCTTGCCATGCCGCCGATTTGCTGGCGGGCTTCCGCTGGATGCAAATGAATGAATCGGCCATGCTTGGCATGACCTCGGTCAACGATGTCGACGGATTGTTCGCGACGGTGAGCGGCGTCGACGCCGTGGCGGTGAACAACAACTTCTTCGGCGGGCAGATCGGCGGCCGAATCCGCGAGAAATTCGGCAAGTTCACCGTTGAAAGCACCGTGAAGATCGCGATGGGCTCCACCCGCCAGAGCATCAACATCAACGGCTACCGGGTCGTGCAGGGCCCCCCGGGCATCAACAATTTCACCCAGCCCGGGTTCGTGTTCACGCAACCCACCAACATCGGACAATATGTTGTCAACCGGTTCGCCGTGCTCCCCGAGGTCGGAGCCAAGGTCGGCCTCGACCTGACAAGCTGGTGCAGCCTCAACATCGGCTACAACTTCCTGTTCCTCTCGAGCGTGGCCCGGGCCAACGACCAGTTCGACAACCGCACCAGGCCCAATGTCTCCTACCAGCCGGTCGCCTATACGGCCAGCCGGCCGGAGTTCCTCAAGGAGAACAACGGCTACTGGATCCAGGGTGTCTCGGCGGGGGTCGAGTTCCGCTACTAACCCGACTTGCCTGGCGAAAAATCCCAATCAAAATCAAGAAAAAATCGTGAATCAGGCTTGCCAAATGGTAGCCGGATTCATCCGACCCATTTATCCTGATGTAGAGAATTGCTGATTCGGGACTTCGGTTCGTTCTCCCGCATCTTCGCGGGGCCGGCCGGTCTTCACGATATGGAGTGTTCTGCCATGTTGAGCGCCGCGGTCATCGCCGGCTGTTGTGTCTGGATCGCATCCGCCCAGTCCGCCCTGACCATAGAAAACCTGCGGCCGACCTTCGGTTCCCCGGGTCCCGAGCGCCCGGTAGCCGGAGTCTTCCCCGGTGACACCTATTACCTCAGCTTCGACCTCAAGGGCGTGAAGGTTGATTCCACCGGCACCGGCAAGGTTCGCCTTGAAACCGAGGCCAGCGACGCCGCGGGCAACCGCGTCTTCCGGATGGACAGCGGGGAATCCGTTGTCGTGAATGCCTTGGGCGGCGACAGCGTGCATTCCCATGTGCGCCTCGAACTCGGCCCCAAGACCGCACCCGGCAAGTACAAGCTCAAGGTCACCGCCACCGACATCGGAAGCAAGGCAACAGCCTCCAAGGACGCGGAAATCGAGGTTCTTCCTCCCGCCTTCGCCATCGTCCGTGTCTCCTCCGGGGTTGACCAGAACCTCGCCTCGACCGGTTCGGTCTTCGGCTTGGGTCAGGCCCTTTACCTCGGTTTCGCCGTTGTCGGGTTCCAGACCGACGCCGCGACCAAGCACCCCAAGCTTCGCTTCGAGATGAAGGTGAAAAGCAACGGTGCCGTGGTCAGCACCGCCACCCAGGTGGGCGAGGTGAACGCCAGCCAGCAGGAAAAGGTTCCCGCTGGGGCCCAAATGATTCCCGGACGCTTCCTGCTTCCGCTCAGCAAGGCGGGCCAATACACGGTTGAAGTGACCGCCACCGACCTTGTGAACCAGAAGGTCGCCGGCCCCGTTTCCTTCCAATTCCATGTGGTGAGCCCCAAGTGACTCCACGGGGCCTGACCGGCCCCCATGCCCAACCTAGGAGAACTCCGATGCGGACTTGGTGGCGCGGGATGTTTTTGGCGGGCTTGACCGCCTCGGCCATTGGCCTGACCGGATGCGGTGAGAAACCGAAGCCAAGGGCCTCGGGTGAGAAGAAACCAGACGAGAAGGCGAACGCGGGCGCCGTGGTAGCCCCCGGTGGCGTGGCTATTGCCAACGACACGGCCAAGGTTGCGAGCCCCAAGGGGTCGGTCCTTGTTCGGGCCGAGTCCGCCGACTCCAAGCTCGACCAGATGACGGCCGACTCGCACATCAACGACTACAAGGTGGTTGACTCCGGTTTTAGCTTGGAGCCCGGACAAACCGTGCTCTCGTTCCATGATGGCGCCGTTGTTTCCGGCAATGGCAAGGTCACGGCGACCCTCAGGTCCGACCTTTCGGGAAAAAACCCGCTTCCTGTCTTGGAATCAGCCATCAAGACGCGCGCCGCGTCCCCGGGAATCGACTTCGAGTTCAAGTTCGACAGGGGCCGCGTCGACCTGGTCAACACCGCCAAGGAAGGCAAGGTCACCGTCAGGATTCACGGCCCCTTCACCTCCTCCGACCTTGTGTTGGCCACACCGGGAACCCGGGTGGTGGTTGAGGTCTACGGCCGCTGGATGCCCGGAACCCAGTTCACGGTGCTTCCCGCCGACACCAAATACACGCCCGAAAATTCTCCCTTGATGCGACTCCTGATTCTCGTCCTCAAGGGCGAGGCCGAGATCATCCATCCGCGCAACAGCTTCCGGCTGATCGCCCCGCCTGGCAACGCCCAGATCCAGGCCCAATCAAGGGGCGATGCCATCGTCGTGCCGGAACACCTCGATGCCGTCCCTGATTGGGTGAATGAGAATCCCAAGGATCCCGAGGTGGCCAAGCACAAGCCCGCCATCGACAAACTCGCCTCCCTTCTGGCCAAGGAAGCCGATGCCGAAAAGGTTTTCGAGGAACTTGGCAACAGCAAGGATCCCGTTGAAAGGCTGATCGCCGTTTACGGCTTGGCCGCCTTGGATGAACTCGAGAAGATGTTCATCCTCATCCGCACGACCCGGACCCCCGAGCTGGTGGATGAGGGCATCATTGCCCTTCGCCATTTCATGGGCCGAGCTCCCGGAAACGACCAGCTCTTCTACAAGTTCCTCACCACGCACAAGATTGGAGGTCGGTCGGTCTTCACGCCCAAGCAGGCCGAGGCCTTCATCGACCTTCTCGACGGCTTCAACGAGGAGCAACGGGAACAACCCTCCACCTACCTTTATCTGCTCAAGCAGCTTTCCAATGAGAAAGCGCCCATTCGCGGCCTGGCGATCTGGCACCTCAACCGGTTGGTCCCCGAAGGGCAGAAGATCGGCTACGACCCGACGGACGACGCGCCCGCCCGGGAGTTGGCCGTGAAGAAATGGAAGGACAAGCTCACGGAACTCAAAAAGCTGCCCGAAGCACCGCCAGCTCCCAAGCCGCCGACCAAACCGGCCGCCCCGAAGCCTTAGCATGGAGGAAGCCGCTGGCTCAACCGGCTTCCTTACCGACCCAACATCTTGTCTCGCGGAGTCCGGATCATGAACCTTGCTCGCTCCCTAGGCCTGGCCCTTCTGGCCATCCTTTTTGTCGCCGGTTCCGCCACCGCCCAGTGGGGTGGCGGATTCCAGAACTCCTGGCTTGGCCAATATGGCTACGGATATGGCCGGGGTGGCTGGGGCGGAGGATATGGCGGCTACGGCGGCTGGGGTGGCTATGGCGGCACCGGCGGCTACATGATGGGCCTGGCATCGCTCACCAATGCCAACGGCCAATACCAGATGCAGATCCAGCAGGCCCGAATCGAACAGCAACAGGCCGAGCGTGAACGGTACAAGTCTCGCCTCGAATGGGACAAGACCCGCATTGAGGAACTCAAGCTCAGGGGCGACGAGGCGACCGCGAGCCGGCAGTACCGCGAAACCGTCCGCACCCAGCAGCAGCAGGAAACGCTCAACTGGAGCAAGGACAACCCGCCGACCCACTACATCATGAGCGGCCTGGCCCTTAATTCCATCATGGATGAGATCCGCAAGATCCAGCTTCAAACCAACCTTCGCGGACCCCAGGTCTCCATCGACCCCGATGTCCTCGACCACATCAATGTCAACGATGGCGGCACCTCGGGTCGCGGCGGCTTCAATCTCATCAAGAACGACGGCAAGCTCAGTTGGCCCATCTCCCTCAGGACGAGTGAATTCAACCCGATCCGGCAGGAAGTCGACCAGATCGTGAGCCAGTCGGTCCGCATGGTGAAATCCGACAACCTCGACGGCGACACTTACAACAAGCTGCTCGCCGAACTCGAGAAGCTGCAGAAGGCCCTTGACGGCATGGTCTCCGACCTCCGCCCGGGCGACTACATCCTGGCCAACCGATTCGTCACCAGCCTCAACAAGGAAGCCCGGGTCCTCTCCGACCCCGACGCCAAGAAATATTTCACCGGTGAATTCCGGGCGCAGGGCGGAACCGTTGGCGAGGTTCTCGACAACATGGTCAAGGGCGGGCTCAAGTTCGCCGCGGCCAATGACGGCGACCGCGCCGCTTACAACACCTTCTACAACGCCATGCTGCAGTATGACGCTGGCCTCTTCCAACTCTTGGGGCCAGCGGCCGCCCAAACACCTCCGACCGCGCCGGCCAACAAGTTGCCCAACATGCCCTGACACACCAACAGGAATCCGCAAAATTCCAATGGCCCCGGGAAATTACCCGGGGCCATTTCTTTGCGCCAAAAAGTCGATTGGCCGATTTCGGCGAACTTCCTTTCTTCAAATCATGCCAGTTCGCCCCTCACTTCATTCAGGGCTCTCAAGCCGCCGAATCGAGGTCAATAACCTGACGCTTGAGAACCCTGAACGGCACCGAAGGCGGGGTTGGCGGGGCATTTGAAATGACCAGGCCTCTCCCGTTCTTTGCAGCACCTCCGCTTGTGTCTCTATTTGATTTGCGGAATGGACACTTGCTTTTGTTTTGTCAGCGTTGTCACTTGAGCCCACCCAGGGGGGCCGGCCCAGGAATTGAATGGCCTCCCAACGCTGGCGCGTGGGGGCGGAGTGAGGGGCTTTTTCAATTCTCCCCATCACCGTGGGCCAACGGCCGAAAGCGAATCCCGCTGGCGTGATTCTCCAAGATATTCTGGTTGGTCCCGATCCGTTCAACCGGCAAATGAAACCGATCGTCTCAGCCGTTCCATTCCGTCCTGGCTTTCCTCGGAATCCATGTCGGAATACTGGCTCATCACGAGCACAGCGTCGTCACCCGCGCGAACAAACCGGATCTGGCAGGTGGTCACGATGTCGAGGCTGGTGAAGGTGGCATCGTAACCGGGGGCCCGCGCGCCGCCGATGAGTTCCTCGACCTCCTCCTCCTCAAGGTCGGGATAGTCTTCCCTGAGGGTCTCGAGAGTCACTTCGGCCGCCTCCTCGAGATCCTCGATGGGTCCGACAGGTTTGATGAGGACGAACGCCGACTCGGGACTCTGGATGCTGACCTGCCAGTTCCCCTCCTCGTCGCTTTCGCGTTCGACGGCCCAGCCTTCCGGGTAATGGAACTTGAGCCCGTCTTTGTCATACCAAGGCATGGAACGATCCTTCACGGCGAGGAGGAATGCTGGAGATGGGACTCGAACCCACACGGAGCTTGCGCTCCCACAGATTTTAAGTCTGTTGCGTATGCCATTCCGCCACTCCAGCGCGTGGCAGCCATCAATAATCTATCAGGAGCCACCCTGCCGAGGCAAAGTTTGGGAGGCCTCGGTGAGGCATCCACTGTACCTGGCCACCATTCCCAAAAGCGGGGCGGTGGCGGTGGCGACGAACGAAACCCCTTTTTCATCGCCTTCCTCAACCCCGGTTCCACCGGGAGCCAGAAGGCGCGGCAAGGGGATACCGGCGCACCTGACCCCCGCCACCTCAAGGATGAGCCTGGGAGGTTCGACGCGAAGGTGAAAAGCCATCGAAAGCCAGCCAAACGACTCCATCAGGAGGCCGTTTTGGGCCCATTGGAATGACTCAAGGACGAAGCCGCCGAAATCACGCCGCCACGATTCCCCCGATCTTCCCCGGCGAACACAGGGAACAATGTCGAGCCTGAGGGGGCATTGTTCACGCGCCGGCGGCAGGCCGCCCACGACGGCGACAAAACGATGAAGCCAAGTGGCGCCGCGCTCGACGCGCGCCATCGACACCCCTGTCCATGGCGCCTCGATGTCGTGGAACCGCCTGAGCGAATCTGGCAGCCGATCGAGTTCCCCGCCAAGGATGCTCCGGTAAACGGATGGCATCGGAATGAATCAGGCGTTTCGCCCGCGTTGGCGCCTGCGGAGACGGAACGCATGGGGTTCCTGCACGGTACCTGCGGCGTCGATCCTGAGAGTGGTGGCGCGGAGTCGTTCCCCGGGATGGGGCGCGACCGGATCAGCCAGGCGGAGGAACGGCAGGAGGACCGGTTCGGCGGGATTGCCCGCGCGCTGCCTGCGCGCCGCGGCGCGGTACCGGATACGGTCGAGGAAGGCAGAAAAGCGGATGTCGCCACGAAGCTGGAACCGGGCCGACCGCACCAGCGCGCGGACCTCGCCAATGCGCCCGGCCTTTTTCAAGCCGCGGTAGAGCGCCAGGAAGGCGTCGAAGGCCTGCGGGGCCGATTTCCACGCGCCGGCGAGGATGGCAAGCCCCTCGTTGACCAATCCCGAGGCGACACGCGCGAGGCCAAGCCGGCAACGCGCGCGCAGGTGGCCGGGGTCCAACTCCAGACATTCAAGATAATGATTGGAGGCCTTGTTCGGGTCGGCGCCCGGACCGCGTTCCCAGGCAAGTCCGCACAGGTACTGGTAATGGGGGCATGTGGGAGCGGCGGCAAGCGCGGCGGCAGCCTGCCTGCGGGCGGCCTTGAACCTTCCCATCCGGAGGCTCATTTCAGCCTGGAGACCGCTGGCCTCCGCTGAACCCACGCCCGAAGCGGATGCCACGGCGAGATCCGCCGAGGCGGCGCGGAACATGCCGTGCGCCGCGAGACGCTTGCCACGCGATATCAGGAATCTGGAAAGGGAAACGGTATTGTGCATGGCGCCTCCGTGCGGCCAAATCCCGTCTTGCGGTCACAACGCCCATCCTTGGGCGCCGTGAGGATACCAGAGTGGGGCAACCGCACAAGAGCAGTGCCCACTTCGGATATTTGGGAAATTTGGCAAGCCTGGGAGGCCTGGGTTACGATTCTTGCGCTGCCCTGCGGCCTCGACCTGTGGTGACGGGCGCCACCGGTGCCGGTTCGGGGGGCGCCTCCACCGGGGCGGCCTCGGCCAACGCGGGAATCCGCTTGGCCAAGACCTTGCGGGTGATCTCCTCGACCAGCGCCGGGTTGTCGCGGAGGTATTGCTTGGAGTTCTCGCGTCCTTGGCCGAGGCGCATGTCGCCATAGTTGATCCAGGCGCCCGATTTCTCAATGATTCGATCCTCGATTCCAAGGTCGAGCAAGTCGCCTTCCCGGCTGATGCCATGGTCGTGCATCAGGTCGAACTCCGCGGTGCGGAAGGGTGGAGCGATCTTGTTCTTGACCACCTTGACCCTCACGCGGGAACCGACCGTCTCCTCCGCCTCCTTGATGGAGGAGATCTTGCGGATGTCCAAGCGGACGGAGCTGAAGAACTTCAAGGCGAGGCCGCCCGAGGTGGTTTCGGGGTTGCCAAACATCACGCCGATTTTCTGGCGGATCTGGTTGATGAACACCATGCAGGTCTTGGTCTTGCTGATGGTGGGGTTGAGGATTCGAAGGGCCTGGCTCATGAGGCGCGCCTGGGCTCCGACATGCGCGTCGCCGATCTCCCCCTCCACCTCGGAGCGCGGCACCAGGGCGGCCACCGAGTCGATGATGATCAGGTCGACGGCGTTCGACTTGATGAGCATCTCGGCGATCTTCAGGGCTTCCTCGGCGCAGGAAGGCTGGCTTACCAGGAGGTGGTCGAGGTTCACGCCAAGCCTGCGCGCCCAACTCGGGTCGAGGGCGTGCTCGGCGTCGATGAAGGCGGCCACGCCGCCCTGTTTCTGGGCGCAGGCCACCGAATGAAGGGCCACGGTGGTCTTGCCCGAGGACTCGGGCCCGAAGATCTCGATGATCCGCCCGCGCGGAATGCCCTTGCCCCCCAGGGCCAGGTCGAGGCTCAGGGCGCCGGTTGAAATCCCCTGAATATCGAGGTGGGTGTCGCCCTTGCCGAGCGACATGATCGCGCCCTTGCCAAACTGCTTCTCGATTTGCGACAGGGCGTTCTTGAGTTCACGATCGTCCGCCATGATTCATCCCTCCGGGGCGAAGCCCCACCATGCTCCCATGCACAAGTGTACACATGTTTGTGTACCTTTCCATGGGTTCCTGCAACAAGGTGCGTTTTTTCTTGCGTCAAAATCCATCAACGGCTGGAAACCGTTGCGCCAACGCGCCTTGCGGCCTCGCGAACCGCATCAACGAGCGTTTCCTCGACGCCCTCGCGCCATGAAGCCGGAAGGCCGTAATAGATCATGGAACTGGCGCCTTCATAACCTCCCTCCTTCAAAACACGCCGGGAGGGAATATAGGCCATCACATCATTCGAATAGGCGGCGACCCATGCCGGGCTGGTGATTTCCCGGCCCATTCGCAAGGAATAATCAACCACCACCTCGCCACCCAAAAACACAAGCGTGTGATCCCCCAGCTTCCATGCCTGAACCGGAAAGGCGTAATCAACCGGCAGGGCCTTCCCGGCCGCCAGGTCGGCAAGCAGGTTTCGCGCCCGGGAGGCGATGTATTTTTCTTTTCCTGAGGCCTGCTTTTCGAGTTCGTCCTTGGAAGGTGCCGGTTCCAGCGGCAGCGGAGCTCGCACCAAGGCCACCGAAAGCTGGGCGCCGAGCGCTTTCCCGGGGCGTGAGAGGGCCGCGGAGACAGATTCGGCCAACTGGTCACCATAGGCCTTGGCGAGCGCCACGGTGCGCCGCGGCAGGGGATTTTGATCGGCGCCGCATCCGGCGATGAAGGCGCACACCGCTCCGGGATTCGACTTCTCGAGCGCCTCGGAAGCGAAGCCGGGATAGTCGGCGCACCACTTGTCGAACGACAGCGTTGTCGCATGGCAGGCGTAACCAAACAGAACCGCGATCAGGCGTCCTTCGGGTGTGCGGGCCGCGATTGCCGGCACGCGATGGTCGACCGGCCCGGCGAGCGGCTTGCCCGCCTGCCGGATCCCCACCACCTCCGCCTCCTTGTTGGCCCGGCGATTGACGGCAAACCCGCAGTTGCCCTCATGCCACGAAAGCGCGCAGGGCTTGAGCCGCGAGAGGGCTTCGCCCACCGCCATGTCAATCTCTCCGACAAGGAAATCCGCGTAGGCCCTGCTGCGCTCGCGCATGCCGTCATCAAGCGGGTACATGCTTCTCAGGGTGGACCCGACCACGGGCCCGCAGTGAGTGTGGGAACAGGCCAGCGCCACTTCGGCCTCGGCGAGCCCATGCCTGTCCGCCAAGGCCTTTTTCACCCGGGCGGCCAGTTCGGCGTCGATGCCCACGAGGTCGAGCGAGACCGTGACGGCCCGCACCCGCGGCGAGTCGGCGCACCTCAGGGCCACCGCGCGCGCGCACAAGGGGCTTTCGGTGCCCGAGGCGGGTGCCGTCCTGCCGGCATAGCCCGCCATCCACATGGCTTGCCTGGGAGTGATGTCGCGGCGGGAAGCCCCGGCCTCCCATGCCGTGATTGCCAAGAACGCGATCGCGCACCACATGAACGCCATCCCCGCGGGTCAGGCCGGCAGGAAGCGCCAGCCAAGGTCGAGCAACACGATAACCAACAATCCGACGCTGATCACGGCATTGACTTGGAAAAACGCGAGATTCACCCGGGAAAGGTCGTCATGACGCACAAGGGCATGCTCCACGACAAGAAGGATGGCCACCAAGGCGATTCCAGACCAGTAGATGCCGCCAAGCAGGTCGGGCGCCACCAGGGGCAGGGGGGCCAGGCAGAGGATGGTGGCGGCATGGCAGGCCCTCGCGAGCCAAAGCGCCCCCCGCACCCCGAGGAGGGCCGGCATGCTGTGAAGGCCGGCTCCACGGTCGAATTCGGCGTCCTGAGTCGAGTAGATGATGTCGAAACCGGAGACCCAGAAGAAAACGCCCAGCCCCATCAGGAGCGGCACCCATGGTTCGGATAGGACGCCCCATCCCAGCGCGACCACCCAAGCCGCCGCGGGCGCGAGCATCAGCGCCGCGCCGAGCCAGAAATGGGACAAGGATGTGAACCGCTTGGCGTAGCTGTACCCGCAGATCCAGGCCAGCGTGGGCAGGCTCAATTCGAGCGGGGCCGCGTTGCCCTCAAGCAGGAAGACGGCGGTGCAGGCGACGAAGCCGAGCGAGGTGAAGGCGAGAAAGGCGCGCACCGAGGCCACGGAAAGCAATCCCGCGGGAATGTGCCTGCCGGCGGTTCGGGGGTTCGCCGCGTCGAAGGAGCTGTCGGCGAGGCGATTGAACGCCATCGCCGCGGCGCGGGCCAGGGCGAGGCAGGCGACGATTCCCGCCAACTGGATCCATGAGAAGCCGTGCCTGGCCCACACGAGAGCCGCCGAGGAGAGCGCGAAGGGTAGCGCGAAAAGGGTGTGGCTGAAGCGGACAAGCCCAAGAAACCTATTCGCCGTATCCGCTATAGAGTTTTTCATCCGTGTCCTTCCGGGCGATTCCCACCCCATCAGTCTAGGCCGGGCGCCCGGCGATTCCTTCCCGGATTCGCATGCTGGCGCTTGACACGCACCCCACCGGTTCGCTCCACTGGAATAGGTGCATCCCATGGTTCTTGGAGCCCGGTCATGTCGTCAGCTTCCAGGGCCGCCTGCGCTTGCGACCGCTGCGGCTGCCACCTCGACCGAGGCGCGCTGCGCTACGAGATGAGGGTGGGAGTCAGGCTCGCCCCGTCCGCGCGGCTGATCACCGACGATGACCTCGAGGAGGACAACCTCCACGCGGTCGCCTCCATCCTCGAATCGCTTCCCGACTTCCAGCCGGCGCCCGTGGAGCCTGAAGGGCACCATGCCGCCTTCATCCTTTGCCCCTCCTGCTGCCGGCGCTGGCGCCGCGACCCGCTCGGGATGCAAGGATCCGGTTCCCGCCACTGAGAATCTTCGCCACCCGGCTTCCCGATTCCTAAACTCACCCTCGCGGGGCGCGTGCCCCGGCTTCTCATCGGGTGGGGACGATGGAAAAGCGAACTCCCGACATCGCCGAGCGTCACCCGGGCGGCGACGGGCAGCCTGACATCCAGCGGCGGATCGCCGCGGTCGCCACCACCATGCGCGACCTGAGCCGCGCCGAAGACCCCCAAACCATGGCGCAGTTGTACCTGCGCCACCTGCGCGAGCTTTTCCCGTGCGACGGACTCGTCGCCGCCTCGCGCCGCGACCTTCCATCCCCCCATTACAGGGTGACCCGGAGCACCCTGTGGAGCGAGGATTTCAACCCGTGGATCGACCGGGACAGGCTGCCCGTGCTAACCGGGGGGATTCTCGGCGACCTGCTGTACGGCGATGAGGCCCGCGTGATCGACGACCCGGAGGTGGCGGAGGATGATCCGGCGCGGGAGCACCTGGCCGGATACCGATCGATGGTGGCCATTCCCATGTATGACCAGGGCAGGGCCCTCAACCTGCTTGTCCTTCTCGGCCGCAAGCCGGGCATGTTCAACGCGGGCCAGTTGCCCGACCTCGTGCTCACCGCCTGCCTCTACGGGAGGGCCAGCGGCAACCTGGTGCTGGCCCGCAAGCTCGAGGAGCAACTCACCGAGCTTGATTTCGAACTCAAGCGCATCGCGGCGGTCCAACGCGCCCTGCTGCCCCATGCCGTTCCCTCGATTCCGGGCCTTCAGGTTCGCGGCAAGCTGCAGGCGGCGCGCCGGGCCGGGGGCGACTACCACGACTTCATCCCCCTGCCCGACGGACGCTGGGCATTCATCATCGCCGATGTCTCGGGCTCCGGCGGTTCCGCGGCGGCGCTGATGGCCGTGGTTCGAACGCTGGCCCATGCCGGCGGCTTGGAACAGCCCGACGCATGGCTGGCCAAGGCCAACACCCACTTCTGCGCCGCCGGAATCAAGCCGCTGGACTTCTTCGTCACAGCCTTCGCCGGGGTGTACGATCCCGCGACACTTTCATTCACCTACTCATCGGCGGGCCACCCCGCCCCCCGTTTGCTGCGGCCCGACCTGCCTCGCTCGCAGCGCCACCTGCTTGACGGGGTGCTGGGACTGGCCCTGGGACTCGACGAGTCCGAGGCCAAATACGAAACCGCCACGATCCAGCTCAAGGCTGGCGACACGCTCGTGCTTTACACCGACGGAATCGTGGACGCCCCCGGAACAACGGGATCACCCTTCGGGCTCAAGCGCCTCGACCAGGCCTTCCTGCCTCCCGAACCCGACATCGCAAGGCAGGTGGCGAAGGTTTTCGAGCTGCTCAGGCTGCACTCGGGCGGCAGGCAGCCCGAGGACGACCAGACGCTCGTGGTCGTCCGTGTCCATTGAACGGCCCCGCGCACACCCCGGGGCACAACGCGCGGCCTCCCAAGCGCATCGCCAGCGGCGCGCCGACCGATCCCGAATCGCTGGAACGCCATCCGGATTACCGGGAGGGCTGGCGGCTGTTCCAAGGCGGATATCCGTGGGAGGCCCATGAGGCCTGGGAGGATGTCTGGCGGACCCTGCCCCCCGGTTCCGCCGAGCGAGTCCTGACAAGTGCCCTGATCCGGCTTGCCGCCGCAGCGGTGAAGGCAAGGCAGCGAAACAGGGTCGGCCTGGAGCATCACCTGACGGGGGCGGCGGCGCATCTTGGCACCCTCGGGCCGAAACCGGTGGGCGGAATCCTGCCAATGGAGTTGGCGCGATGGATCGGCTCGATCCATCATGAGGCATGGCTTGATGCCGGTCCGGACGAACCCGGGCCGATCGTGGAATTGCCCCCGGGCGCGTGCCCCGGGGTCATCGGCTGAACTTGTCGCTCGCAACCGGGAGGAAACATCATGGCGCTTCTGTTCCTGTGCCTTCTCGGACCATTCGCCCCACCGGACTGGGTGCTTGAGGGCAAGGCGGAATGGCAACCACGCGACTCGCAGGCCGAGTTCGTTCACCGGGACCGCCTTGTGATCGTCGGAGGCTGGTTCCAGTCGTTCGAGGCGCCGCCCCGCGACACTTGGGAGACGACCGACGGCAAGCGATGGAAACGGGTGGCAACGAACATCCCCGTGATCCACACCGACTTGCCGATGAACATCACCTTTGGCGATCGCATGTGGATGATGGGAGGCTGGCACAACGGCCGCCTTCCCGGCCATTCCGCCAGCAACCAGGTCTGGTCTTCCGAGGACGGTTCCCAATGGAGGCAGGAAACAGCCAAGGCTCCCTGGTCGGCTCGCCTTGCCGGCGGCCTTGTGGAGCACAAGGGAAGGATGTGGCTCCTGGGAGGTTCCGAGAACTACTATTTCGGCGACGCCTCCAGCCTGAAAAACGATGTCTGGTCATCCGCCGATGGCAGGGAATGGAAGCTGGAAACGGCCAAGGCGGCTTGGTCGCCCAGGGCCTATCACCAGGCCGTCGCCATCAATGGAAAGATCGTCGTCATGGGCGGCGGCAACTATGTGCCGGCGCATGAGGCGAAAAACGATGTCTGGTCATCGATCGACGGCAAGGAATGGAAACTCGAAACAGCGAACGCTCCCTGGGATCCGCGGCTTTGGTTCTCCGCCGCGGTTTACAGGGGCCGAATCTGGGTGCTGGGCGGGTGGTCGAAGGCGAAAAACAATTTCGGGGATGTCTGGCATTCGGCCGATGGCCGGGAATGGAAGCGGCTGGAGACCCCCACGGCCTGGAAAGCCCGACATGAGCATTCG
The DNA here is from genome assembly GCA_018970845.1 of Planctomycetota bacterium. Classification (GTDB taxonomy): domain Bacteria; phylum Planctomycetota; class Planctomycetia; order Gemmatales; family Gemmataceae; genus REEB421. The sequence goes on along the minus strand of JAGWVO010000001.1, from coordinate 18,403 downwards.
GCATTCGTGTGGCGCGACAAGCTGTGGGTGGCCGGCGGCCATGCCCAACCGCTTTCCAACGAGGTCTGGTCGCTCAGCCTTCCGGCGGACTGGAAACCCTGATGGCGGCCCCTTGGGCCGAAGGAATGAGCGAACCGAGGGGGCCGGCGCGTTCCGCTCAGGGCTTGGCAGGCTTGGTGAAGTCGGCGATCCAGAGTTGCGAGGGTTGGCGCCCGTCGCGGTTGCTGGTCCACATGAGTTGTTTGGCATCGGGACTGAAAACCGGAAGCACATCCGCCCCGGGGGCATGGGTGATCCTCTCCTTGGCGCCGGATTCCACATCCATCCAGTAGAGGTCGTAGTTCGGCCGGCCGCCTGTGGAATGGTCGGCGGCGGCGTAAATGATGTGCCGATTGTCGGGGTGCCAGTAGGGGCCCCATTGCACCCAGGCGGTGTCGTCGGTGAGCGCCCGCTCTCCGGTTCCGTCGGTGTTGATGACATAAAGCTGCAACTGGTCCTTGGCCTTGCGGTCGCTGCGGAAGATCACGCGCTTTCCATCGGGCGAGAAGAACGGGCCTCCGTTGTAGCAATTGGGTGCCTTGGTCAACTGCCTGGCGCCCGTTCCGTCGGCGTTCATGATGAACAGTTCAAGATTGTCCTTCCCGGTGCGGGCGGAGCAGAAAACAATCTGTTTCCCATCGGGCGAGTAGCTTCCCTCGGCGTCATAGCCAGGTGAATCGGTCAGGCGCTTGAGCATGGTTCCGTCGGGGGCCGACTCGAAGATGTCCATCGACGGGTCGAAGTCCCAGCGGTAGCGGCGGCGGATGCCCTGTTTCCGTTCCTCGTCGCGGGCATCATACTCGGGCTTGTACTTGGCCTTGGCATCCTGATCGAGATGGGATGAGGCAAAGATGACTTTCTTGCCGTCGGGATGGAAAAACGGGCAGGTTGTCTTGCCGATTCCCGGGCTCACACGACGCAACCGGCCCGTGGCGAGGTCCATGGTGAAGATCTGGTAAAACGGGTTGCCCGTGGTTTTTTCCTCCGCCTGGAAAATGATCGAGCGGCCATCGGGTGAAAAATATCCCTCACCCGCCCTCACAAAGTCCTGGGTGAGCTGCCTGATGTTTCGGAGGTAGGTTTTTTCCTTGGCTTCCCAATCCTGGGGAGCCTGTGCGATGACAACCGTCAGGAGTCCGACCAGCAGCATGGTGATGTCCTTTCAGAAAGTTCAATTAATCTTAGGCAAAATTCAGTAACCCTCAACCAAGAACAAGATGGGCAAAATGGGGCCTTATTTCCCAATGCAAGCCCCTCAGAACAGCCCGGCGCCCTGATATCCGAAAGCAAACATCCAACCCACCATCGATTCGCCCGAAGGAGATAAGGGAACCCAACGCAAGGTGGTGGCAGGAGGCCCCCCATGCCCGTGTTCGCGCCCAATCCCGTATTGGAGGGGATGGCCCTTGGCGGCACATCCCTTTGCCTGGCGTGGGCCGCGTACCACGACAGCCGTTCCATGACGATTCCCAAGATTATTCCTTTTTCCATTCTTGGATTGGCTTTGCCCTTTCATGTGCTCCGGGGCGCCTCGCTGGCCAGTTCTGGCCAGTCGGTCTGGCTGCTGGGCGCCGGAAGTCCACTCATGGGTGGCCTTGACGGCATCCTTCTCGCATTCGCCGGCCTGTTCACGGGGCTGGGGCTGTTCCTCCCCCTTTGGTTGCTCAAGGCCAGCGGCGGAGGCGATGTGAAGCTGTTCGCGGCGGTCGCCGCCGTTCTGGGCCCCACGCTGTCGATCATGCTGCTGCTGGCCACCCTGGCGGTGGTGGTGGCATGGAGCCTGGCCGCATGGCTTGCCAAGGCCAAGGGATCATCATTCTTGTCTTCGCCCATGGGCTTCGCCCCCCCGTTCCTTGTGGCATTTCTGCTACTGGCCTGCTGGGTTCACGCCCGGGACCAGCGATTGGCCGCGGCGAGCGTATCCGTTGCCATGACGGGGGTGACGCATGCGCGCTAAGCCGGTCGTTCGCGACAACCGAAAAGGCTTTCTGGCGCTAGAAGCGCTGATCGTGCTGCCGATTGTCGGCTGCTTCTTCCTGGCCCTGTGCTCGGTGGCCGGCCTCGAAATGGCCTGGCAGCAGATGCTGACGGCGAGCCGGGAAGGCGCCCGCGTGGCGGCCCTTGGAGGCACATCCGAGGAAGTCGAAGCGGCGACCAAGCTCTTTCTGGGCGGAGGAACCGTCTCGCAGTCGGAAATCCAGGTCTTCATCACCGGAGAGGACGGTTTCCCCGCTCTTCCCGGACAACCCGTATCCGTGGTGATCAGCATCCCCGCGGCCCGGGTGATGCCCCAGTTCGGGGCCATGATCGGCTTCGCTTTCGGCGAGAACCAGTTGGTGGCGCGCACCACCATGCGCAAGGAGTGAGAAGATGAGAGCCAGTACGATATTCGCCCTCTGCCTGGCACTGCTGGTCGGCCTCGCCGCCGCGGTGGTGAACCGCGTGGTGAACCACAAGCCGGCCCAGGCTCCCGAGGTGAAGGCGGCGCCTCCCCAGGTGCTGGTGGCCGGGCGCAACATCTTCGCCGGCGACCTCATCCAGCCCAACTGGGTGAAGGTGCGGCCGATGCGTCCCGACGAGGAGGCGACGCTTGGCAAGCAGAAGGATCTGCTGCTGCCTCCCGTCGCCGAGGCGGTTTACCTGCGCGTGGCCCTGGCCAACATGCGAGCCGATGAGCCGATCCTCAAGGATCACCTCCAGGAGTTCGCCAAGCCCGACGCCCTGAGCAAGCGACTGCTTCCCAACGCCCGCGCGGTGAGCGTCGCGGTGGCCAAGGACCGTTGCGCCGGCGGGCTCATCCAGGTGGGGGAGTGGGTCGATGTGCTCCTCACCTCGGTGATCGACCATGGCGAGGGCAGCCCGGTGTCAACGCAAACCGCCGTGATCTGCCCGAGGGTCAGGGTGCTGGCCAAGCGCAACCAGCTTTGGCCCGTGTTCCAGCCGATCAACGAGGAGGATGTCCAGTTCACCCTTGAGCTGAACCCCTACCGCGCTTCGCTGATGGAGTTCGCGAAAACCAAGGGCGCGCTGTCGCTGGTGCCCGTTTCCTCGATGGAGCAGTCCCGCCTTGAGACTAGGCGCAAGGAAATGGTCGACCAGGGAGCGACGGGTCGGCTGGTGTCGCTGACGAAGGATGGAGGTGAGGATGCCGACGAGGACCGCAGGGTCTCGAAGGTGGTCGCCGGCGAATCGCCGGTTGGCCAGGACGACCTCGCCCGCATCTTCGCGCTGAAGCCGATTCCGGTTGAAAAGGATCCGGGCCTGACGATCCAGCAGATCAACGGCACCACCTCGGTGAAGCCGGCGTTGTTCCAAGCCGTCTCCTCGGCTCGCGAGGTTCCCAGCAAGGGCGTGAGCGCCGGACTGGGTTCTGGAGCCGACTTCCGTTTCCGGTCGCCCGACGCTTCCGCGCCAGGCAAGTCGAAGCGCTAAGCGGACGCGCAAGCAGTCAACCAGGTCGAAAGGAATACCAGAGATGAAGGTTCGGGGAGGCAAACGGCGCGGCAGCATCGCCCTCCTCGGCCTCGTGGGGCTGATGTTCCTGAGCGTGGTGTTTTTGGCGCTGGTGAACTACTGCTGGGTATGGTTGATGCGCGTGCAAATCCAGAACGCCGCCGATGCCGCCTCGCTGGCCACCGTGCAGGCGTTCTCCAACGACGCCCTCCTGGCCGGGACCGAACCGGGCCTCTCGGAAAACTTCATGAAGTCCCGTGATGTCGGTGTGGAATACGCGGCCTGGAATCCTTCCCTGGGCCAGCCGACGCCGCTTGATGCCAACTATGGAAACCTGGTTCCCGGAGAGTTGGTGCTCGGGGTGCTCGACATCCCCGGAAAGATGATCACGCCGGAGGAATCGGCAGCAACCAATTCCGCGCGCGTGCTGCTTGAGCATGTTGCCGACGGCAGGGGCCCTGTGGTGACCATCCTCGGGGGAACTGGCATCCTTCCCTACGCCGGAGTCGTGGTGGCGTCCACGGCCTACCTCGACAACCAGGTGATCGGATTCCGGCCGCTGGGATCCAATCCGATACCCGTCGGGCCAATCGCCCTGCCGGCGACGGGAAGCGATCCGTTCCAAGGCGCCACCACCGACTCCCTTCGGTTTCTTCCTTCGCGGGGAACCTTTGTTTCGGGAAGCGACGGGCTACCCGAGGTGTCGTTCACGATCAGCGTGGCCCCCGCCGCGGGACAGGCCGCTGCCTACCAGACAGGACTCAGGAACCCCGCCGATGTCCTGCGAACCGGCACCCTTGCCACCGACTTGAAATCACTCGGCGGCGAATTGCGCCTGGACAGCCAGAACCGCCTCCAGCTTCCCGCCGCCTACCCGATGACGAGGGAAAACCTCCTCAGGCTTCGCACGGCTTTCGACGAGGTCGCGGATGGACGCCAGATCGCGTTCGCCGTTTTGGATTCGGCGGGCGTGGGCGACATCGTTGTCAAGGGTTGGGTTGCGGCGCGCGTTGTCCGCACCGTGCCCGTCAACGACGACTCGTTCATTTTCGTCCTTCAGCCCACCCTCATGGTGCAGGGATCGGCGCTCACCGACGCGACCAGGGCCGGGGTGAACGGGGGACTGGTGCCCACGCCCACGGTCGGCAAGGTGAGGCTGGTGGAATAAGCATGAAAACCATCGCCAAGGGAGATTCATCCATGGTCAAGGCCACCTCGGTTGACGCCACGGGCAGGCTGCACCAGGAAGTTTTGCGCGCCCTCGACCTGGGAATGCTGGCGCGCTGGGACAGGGACCGCCTGCGCGAGGAGGTGAGGCGCCTGGCGCGCCATCTCGCGGGAACAACGGGAACCCGCCTCGATGATGCCACGCGGGACCTCCTCGCCGACCGCGTGGTCTCCGAAACCTTCGGCCTCGGGCCGCTCGACGACTTCATGACCGACCCGGATGTGAACGACATCCTCGTGAACGGCGCCTCGGAAATCTGGGTGGACCGGCAGGGAGTCTTGAGCCGCACGGGCCTCACCTTCCGTGACGATGCCCATCTGCTCGCGACCATCCAGAGGATCCTGGCGCCCATCGGCCGGCGCGTCGACGAGGCGAGCCCCACGGTGGACGCCCGCCTGCCGGATGGATCGCGCGTGCATGCCTTGCTTCCCCCGCTCAGCCTGCAGGGCCCGGTTCTGTCGGTCCGGCGGTTCGGAAGGCGGCTGAACGGGGAGGGACTCCTGGCCAACGGCACCCTTCCGAACGAGGCGCTCGAATTTCTTTCCGCCTGCGTCAAGGGCAGGCTCAGCATCCTGATTTCCGGCGGCACGGGCGCCGGGAAAACAACCCTGCTGAACGCGCTTTCGGCGTCGATTCCCCATGGCGAACGCGTCGTCACCATCGAGGACTCGGCGGAACTCCGGCTTGAACACCCGCATGTGGTGAGGCTGGAAACCCGCCAACCCGGCCCCGACGGCAAGGGCGAGGTCTCGCCGCGCGAGCTTGTGCGAAACAGCCTCCGCATGCGACCCGACCGCATCCTGCTCGGCGAGGCCAGGGGCGCCGAGGCGTTCGACCTGCTCCAGGCGATGAACACCGGCCACGAGGGTTCCCTCGCGACGGTCCACGCGAACGACGCGCGCGAGGCCCTCATGCGCCTCGAGATGATGGTCCTGATGGCCGGGATCGACCTGCCGATCAAGTCGGTCCGTTCCTACATCACCGCGGCGGTGCGGGTGGTGGTGCACATGGCCCGCCTGCATGGCGGATCGCGCCGGGTTCTCCGGATCTGCGAACTCCGTGGAATCGACTCCCAGGGTGACTACCGCCTGGAACCGGTGTTCGAGTTCCGCCAGGAGGCCGTGCGCGACGGCAGGGCCATCGGCCGCTTCAGGGCGACCGGCGAGGTGCCCGAAAGCCTTGAAAAGCTGGGTGCCAGCGGCATCGAACTGGCGCGCGAGCGGTTCGCCGCCCGCTGGATCGAGGCTTCCGGCGCGGAGGGTGCCCGCCATGCTGCCTGATTTCCTGGCCTTGCCGGGGATCGACCCGGCCTTCTTGGCCGCGGGCCTCGGACTGATGCTGGCCCTTCCCGTGAGCCTCCTGGGCGCCTGGGTATGGAATTCCCTGCGCGCCGGACCCGAACAGCCCCTCACTCCCCAAGCCATCGAACAGATGGCCCGCGACCGCCGCGAACCCGACATCGGCCAGCAGGTGAACCAGTCGTTCGACCGCCTCGTCGAACGAACCGGCCTGGAGATCACATCGCCCGCGGCGATCGGCTTGATGCTGCTCTCGGGACTGGGCTTAGCGCTGGTGGCGACGCTGGTCCAGGAGGACTGGATCTATTCGCCGGTGGGATTCTTCGTCGGGATCATCGCGGCGCTGGTGTCCCTGGCGGCGCTGCAGTCGAGATGGCGCGAGTCGATCCGGCGTGAATTGCCCGACGCGCTGCACCTGGCCGCGCGATCCGTCCGCGCCGGCCTCAACCTCGACCAGACCATCGGCGTTCTGGGCGCGCAGGCGCCCTCGGCGCTTTCGCGGGAATTCGGACTCGTGGCCCGCCGCATGAGCCTCGGAGTGCCGATGGAACAGGCCCTGAGGCTGAGCGCGCTGAAAGTGCGTGTTCCCGACTTCGATCTCCTGGCCGCCGGACTGGCCCTGCACCGCCGAGTCGGTGGCGATGTGTCCGCGCTTCTCGTCCGGTTGGCCACCAGCGCGAGGGAACGGCACCTGGCGCGAGGGCAGTTCCGCGCCAGCACCGCGCTCGGCCGCACCTCCGCGGTGTTCCTGGCGTTGGGAGGCCCCATCCTGCTGCTGCTCAACAGGTCTTCCCAGCCCGAGTCGTTCGCCAGGTTCGTCGAAAGCTCCGCCGGTCAGTCGGCGCTCGGCGTGGCGATCGCCCTTGAAGTGATCGGTCTGGTCTGGATCGCGCTGATCCTCAGGCACGAAGACTGAGATCGGAGACACACATGACCCCGATATTCCAAGATTCCGTTTCCTCGACCCTCTTCTGGTTCCTCGCCGGGCTTGCCGTGGCACTTCCCGCAATCCTGCTGGTGCTCCGGCGCCGAACCCGGCCGGAAATCGACCTCGACGCGGTCCGCGACCCCGCGTTCGCCGACTTGCTTCCGGACATCAAGCCCCGCGGGATGTTCCTGGGATCGCTGACTTCCGACTTCGCCGGGGAGCCGTTCTTCAAGGCGCGCCCCGAGCTCCGCGCCGAGATGCTGCGGGCCGGTTGGTACCATCCGCAAGCCGCCACGGAATTCCGCGCCGCGCGCAACCTGCTGACATTCCTCGGAATGGCCGGCATGATGGGCTGGCTGGCTGTTTCCCCTCCGCAGGCCATACCCTTCCGGCTTCTTGCCGGCATGGGCGTGGTGATCATGCTCATGAGCCTGCCGAGGCTCTGGCTCGGATGGGCCATCAAGACCCATTCAACTCGCTTGGAAAAGGAGATGCCCCTGGCGCTCGAACTCCTGGCTCTGGGGGGCGCAGCGGGACAAACCCTGGCCTTCAGCCTCGACCACGCCTCCCGGGAACTGGCCGCCACCCACCAAGCCGTGGCCCGCGACCTGGCCATTGTCTCGGCTCAGGCGCGCATGGGCGGCCTGTCGATGGCCCTACAGGCCTGGGCCGAACGCCAACCGATTCCGGTGGTGCGCAACCTCTGCCAGATCATCGACCAGGGATTGAAGCTGGGCAGCGATGTGTCCGCCAACCTGGTGGACTACTCGACGGCCCACGGCGCCGAGTTGCGGCAGCAGGCGCTGGCCCGCGCCTCCCGCGCCAGTTTCTGGCTTCTCATTCCCTCGGTGTTCTGCCTGTGGGTGGCGGCCATGATCGTGATGGTGGGTCCCACCTACCTCGAGTTCACCCGCGGGCGCGCCGCCACCGCGGGCAACCTGAAGAAGCAGATCCAGTCAGTTGGCGCGGCCGGCAGGCAGAGGGCCGCCGCCAACGCGCCGGCTCCCTGACGCCGAGATGTCGGGTTCTTCCAGCGTCGGCCGCGCGTGTGCTACACTCGCGGCCGACACTGTTTCAGGAAACGCCGAGGTACCTCCCCATGCGCCGGGCCCATGCGCTCATGCTCCCCGCCTTGCTGCTCGCAGTTGGCGCGTTCGCCGCCGAACCCGCCTCCGACTGGAAGCCACTTTTCAATGGCAAGAACCTTGAAGGCTGGACAGCCACCGACTTTTTCAAGGCTGGCGCCGTGAAGGTGGCGGACGGCGTGATCCGCATGGAAAAAGGATCGGAGCGGGCCGGACCGATGACCGGCGTGAACAGCACCCGCAAGGACCTTCCCAAGATGGATTACGAGATCCGCTACAAGGCGCGCCGGGTGGACGGGCGGGACTTCTTCGCGACCCTCACATTCCCCGTTGGCGATTCCCACTGCTCGCTCGTCAACGGCGGCTGGGGCGGCACGACCATCGGGCTTTCCACGCTCGATGGCATCGACGCCTCGGAAAACGACACCAACGGCAACTACGATTTCGTCGCCGAAAAGTGGCATGATTTCCGCGTCCGGGTCAGCAAGGATCGCCTCGAGGCCTGGATTGATGCCAAGAAAGTCGTGAATGTCGTCACCACCGACCGTCGCATCGGCATCCGGATCGAGTGCTTCGCGTCGCGTCCACTCGGCTTCGCGACTTACCGCACCACGGGCGAGGTGAAGGACATCGCCTGGCGGCCTCTCAACGCCGCCGACCTCGCCGAGATCGCCAAGCTGCCAAAGGAGTGAGGCGGGCTTTCCTCACCAGTGCATGACGAAACCGCCGTCCACATTGATGGTTTGGCCGGTGACATGGGCGGCGCGCGCGGATGACAAGAAGACGATCATGTCGGCGATCGCCTCGGGGGGTTGCCAGCGGCCCAGGGGTACCAGGGCGCGGATTTTCCTTTCCGACCATTCGTCAAAGCCAAGGCGCTGTTCCGGTGGCGCCTGCTCGAACCATGCGCGCCACACGGCCTGGTTGAGAGTCGTGCGCACCATTCCCGGGCAGACCGTGTTCACACGAATTCCCCGAGGCGCGAGGTCCTTGGCCATGCATTGGGCGAAATTGATGTTGGCGGCCTTGGAGGCGCTGTAAGGCGGATCGCTCTGGGAGCCGATCTGACCGGCCACGGAAGCGACGAACACCATGGTTCCATCGTCGGCAAGCCGGGGAACCACGGCATGGGCCACGCGCGCGGTTCCCATCACATTCACCTCGAGCACGCGGGCCCAATCGGCCGGGGTGAGGTTGGTGAATGGAAAGCCGTATTTTCCCGATCCGGTCGCGGCGGCGTGGACAAGGTGACACGGCTGGCCCAAATTCGCGGCGGTTTCCAACAACGCCTGTTCCACCGAATCGCCGCGGGTGACATCCACGGCAAGTCCCAGGACTTGGGCGCCGGTTTCGGCCGCCAACTGCCTGGCGATTTCCCCAACGCCTGGATGAATGTCCCAAAGGGCCACATGGGCCCCCTCAATCGCGAACGCGCGCGCCGACGCGAGGCCGATGCCGCTGGCGCCTCCCGTGACCATCGCCGTGCGGCCACGCAGTCCCAGGTCCATGAATCACCTTCCCCGGTTCATCCAAGTGATGGAAAGCTGCAGCACCGTCGCGATGGAAACCCACGCGAGGTAAGGCCCCTGGGCCAAGGCCACCCAGCGGTGTGACGGCCAGATGGCGATGACCATCCAGATGATCGTGGCCCAGACCACGATGATGTCGGCGGCGGCCAGCGGCATGTTGCGAAGGCCGAACTGGATGGGAGTGAAGGCGATGTTGGCCGCGAGGTTGATCGCGAAAGGCAGGGCGATCCACCAGGAGATCGATCCCGACCAGGCCCGGTAGAACACGAAACCAAAGGAGACGAGAATCACCGGATAAAGTATTTGCCAAATGGCGCCAATGGTCCGCGGAGCGGGCGTCCATGCCGGCTTCTCAAGCGCGTTGTACCAGGTGAGCCAGTCCACGCGAACTCCATGCTTCATGCGGAAGCGATGCCTTGTGATTCCATCCTACCGGATGAACAGGAACTGCTTCGTGTTCAACAGCGCGTGGACAAGGTCACCGATGTCGGCGCCGCCGGCCGAGGCGGCCTTCCAAGCCTCGCGCTCAAGCGGCGTCGGACGCCTGGACATCACCGAAAGGTATACCGCCTCCGCCGGATCGGCATCGGGCGTGATGGATCGCATCAGGGGCGAATGGGGTGAAAGCAATCCTGTTTTGGAAACCAGTTCGCCGTTCATGAAGGCCAAGGCCTGGGGAATCGAGGGGGACAGGTTGGCATTTTCAACGAAATCCCTGTCGCTTTGGCCCATGGTCCTCAAGAAGTGCCCGCGGGGGGCGGGGCTTTCCAGTTCCGAGGCGCGCTTCCACATGGCCGATGCCTTGGCGCCATATTCCACGAAAGCCTCCGCTTGGGCGGGCGGCGTTCCAAGGGCGGCGGCCAAGGCGCGTTGGCGGGCCGCGAGAGCCTTGGCGTCCTCGACAATCCCCTGGGCTGACTTGGGAGCGGGGCCGTATCCGGGAAGGTACATCCGCCTCCAGGTTTCAACGGCCAGCACCGTGGGGTTGGGATTCATCCTGTACAACTCGTCCACCACGGGCCGGGCATCGGGACCACCCTTGGCCTTGGCCAGGTTGGCCAAGACCGGCATCAGGAAGTCGCGCACCATCGCCTCGCCTCTTTCCCGCCTGAGTTCGTTTTCCTTTTTCCTGAGTGTCAGTTCGGCCTGCTTGTCTCCATCGCGGCGCGCCGTAATCAGTTGCCTTTTCACCTCGCCGTCCCGCTTTTCCCACTCCTTCTCGGCGGCAAGCCGGGCGTAGGCCATCCCAAGCAGGCGGGTGCCATCGAAAGCCAGGTAGGCGTCGCTGACCATCCGCGAGACCGCGACGCGCCGGTCATCCGCGCGCTCGCGCTCCCTGTCGGGTTCGTCGGGTTCATGGTTGGCCAGGGCGACCAGCGAGTCCCAGGCCTGCTCGGCTGTCATGCGGCGGAGGAATGGCCCCTGGAAATGCCTCGGCTGGTCCGGGCTGAATTCCGCGGCGATGGTTTCAGCCTGGTAGGCCCGCGTGCCGGCGATCACGGCAAGGAAGGCGCGTGTGTCGTACCGCAGCGCCACCATCAGGCCGACAAGGTGATCCTCAAGGGCCGGGATCGCCGACTTGCTGCCCGGCCGCAGGTCGTCCAGCGGTTCGGTGAGGGCCGCGCCGAACATCTTGCGCCATAGGCGATTCACAATAACCTTGGTGAACGCGGGGTTGTCCGGCGAGGCGACCCAGTTGGCGAAGGCGGTAGCCGGGTCCTCCCCCGGCTTCAACTCGACGGCGGAACCAAACAGCGTCGCCGGCCTCATCACATCGCCGGGCTTGCCGTCGGCGTGCCTGAAGTCGGACGGCAACTTGAGAACGGCCTCGCGCCGCTCAAGGCCGACCGGACTCAGCAGTTGGCCGACGCATGACTTGATGATCCCGACGATCTTGCGGTACTCCATCGCCTCAAGGCGTTCCTTCTTCCTCTGCTCGGCGGCCTTTCCGCCATCGGAGGACGCGGCCTTCTCGCGCTTGAAATCATCAAGGATGGACTGTTCGCGGGCCCTGATGGCGTCGCGGGCGTGGCCGAACGCCTCGTTGACGGTGCGGTTGCCGTAAGTGAACGCCGCCAGACGGTAGAACTCGGTCTGCTTCCACTTGTCGAACGGATGGTCGTGGCACTGCGCGCATTCGATGCGGGTGCCAAGGAACACGCGGGTGGTCAGCGCCATGTTTTCGAGAGGCATCTCCGGATCCCGGAGGTAGTAGCCCACCGCGCCGTCATCCCACGCATAACCCTTGGCCGAAAGCAGTTCGCGCGCGAACCGGTCGTAGGGCTTGTTGGATCGCAGGCTTTCCCTGATGAAGCGGCGATAAGCCGAGGGAACGACATTCGCCGTGTTCACGAAATAGCTCTTGAGCCTGAGGATGTCGGCCCAGAAGTTCTGGAAATGGGAGGCATGGCCCTCGCCTTCAAGCAACCGCCGCACCAACTCCTCCCTTTTGGAAGGATTGCCGGAAGCGAGGAACGCCCGGGTTTCGAGGGGCGTGGGTATCCTGCCGGCCAGGTCGAGGTGGACGCGCCTGAGGAACACCTCGTCTCCGGCGGGGGCACCGGGAGCAACCCCGGCGGCTTTCCAATGGTCGGCCATGAGGGCGTCGATTTTTGACGCGGCTGAGCGAATCAGGGCGGGGTCGGCCTGGCCGAGCGCGAATGCCGGGGCGAGCGCCAGCGCGAGAAGGATCTTGGCATGTTCCATGGCGGCATCCAGATGTGGATCAGGAAAAAACGGATGTGAGAGGCTTGCCCTTGTCGGCGAACTTGAAGGGCCGCTTTTCGGGCGAATGGACGATCTTGTCGAGGGGCAGGCCGAGGGCCCGGCCGATGGTCGCGTTGAAGTCCTGCACGGATGCCTCGTCGCTGGCGACAGCCTCACCCCGCTTGTCGGTGGAGCCAAGCACGAAGCCCTGCTTCACACCGCCACCGAAGATGGCCGCCGAAAAAGCGTTGGGGTAATGGTCGCGGCCAAGGGCCGCGTTGATCTTGGGAGAACGGCCGAACTCGGTGGTCACCACGACAAGCGTCTGGCCGAGCATGCCTCGGTCGCGCAGGTCGGCCACAAGGCTGGACAATCCCCTGTCGAGCTTGTCGGACAGGTCCGGGGTTGTCGTGAAATTGTTGGAATGGGTGTCCCACCCGTGCAGGCTGACCTCGACGAAGCGCACGCCGCGCTCGACAAGCCTTCGCGCCAGCAGGCAGCCTTGTCCGAACGGATCGCGCCCGTAGGAGTCGCGGGTGGAATCCTTCTCCTCGGTGAGGTTGAACGCCGCGATGTCCTTGCAGTCCATCATGCGGCAGGCGCCGTCGTAGGCGCTCGCATGGGCCTGGACATGCCGCTGGGTTCCGAAATCCCTGACAAATTCGGCGTCGAGTCCGGCCGCCAGGGCGAGCCGGGCGGCATGCTTCTCCCGGGTGACATCCTCGCGTCGGCGGATGTCGCGCAATCCGTTCTCGGGATTGTTGACAAAAAGGGGAGCATGGTCGGGCGGAAAGAACCCGGCGCCGGGGTGACGGCTGGCGTTGCCGATATACACCGATGCCGGCAGCGACGGATTGCCCGGCCCCTGGAAATGATTCAGCCAGGCGCCAAGAGAAGGGTGATTGATCGTTCCCCTCATCTGGTAGCTGGTGTGCATGTAATAGTTGCCCTGCTCATGGGCGCCCTGCGTGGAAGTCAGCGAGCGAACGATGGTGCCATGGTTCATCAGCTTGGCGGTCCGGTGCAGGTACTCACCAAGCCTGATCCCCGTGACGCTGGTGGCAATGGTCCGGGTCGGCCCCGCGACATCACCCTCCTTGGGATCCCAGGTGTCCACATGGCTCATCCCGCCATCCATGTAGAGGTAGATGACGTTCCTGACGGGCTTTCCTTGGGAATCCGCCGGGCGGGCTTCCAGCTTGAGCCATTCGGGCAGCAAGCCAACGCCCAAAAACGATGAGGCCGCGGCCGCCATGAATCGGCGCCGGCCGGGTTCGTGAAGAAAACGAAAGTCATGGCTCATGCTTCAATCCATCCGACGGATTTGCTCGAATGCCAGCATCATAAACCTTGCAATGCCGTGTGACGAGTTGATCGGAATACCCCCGACCACGAGAGATTTTCCGCCATTCAGGCACCCCGGCATGAGAATTTCCATGGCCGGTTGAGGATGGCGGGCCAGGATTCATGAAATCGCGGCTCCCAAATGCAAAGGTGGGCCGTTTATTCCGATTCTGCTGGATATGCAACCCGCCTCGAGCCGATGAGAGAGGTGGGGAGGCCTTTCGATCGTGAGCATGGATGCCGGGCCATCTCGCCTGACCGCGAACCATGCGCGGTTCCATCCAGCTTGCCTGGGCCTATTGGCATTGTTCGCGGCCACGCCGGGCTGCGTGGGATCCAAGCGGAGCCTGGCAATCGAGGCCGGACTAGCCGAGAGGATGGTGGCGGAGATCAGCCGGTCGGAACCCTCCGTGGCGCAAACCGATCCTGCCCTGCTTCTGCCCCCCACTCCGGAGACGGCCACCGAACTTCGGGAGCCACCCAACGCCGTCAACCACCTCACCCTGGAAACAGCCATCGCCGAGGCGCTGCAACGGCAACCGCGCCTGAAGGCCCACCTCGAGTCGATCGAACAAGCCAGGCAAGGGGAAAACATCGCCCTGGCGCCGTTCCTGCCGATCGTTTCAGCGGGCTACACCGTGGGTTCCTATGCCGTCGATGTCGGCGGCATCGGAGTCCCGGTTCCCGGGGGAGGCAACTTCAATTTCCTGCCGCCGGGCGGAGTCATTCCGATCGGCTTCAACTTCAACACCGGCTACGAGCTTGCCGAGTTCAGGGTGCAGTGGCTGGTGACCGACTTTGGCAAGCGCCTCGGCCGTTACCGTCAGGCTGAAATCGCCGCCGATGTGGCGCGCATGCAGGCGGAGCGGGCCAGGCAAACCGTGGCCCATGAGGTCGCCATGGCCTACTACCAGGTGCTGAGGGCGCAGGCGCTGGGACGGGTCGCCGAGGAATCCGTCAGGCGCTGCGAGGAGGAGGAGACATTGGCCACGAAGCTCGAGGCCCAAGGGGCGCTCGAGCGCGAGAATGTCCTGCGGTCTCGCGTGCAGGTGGCCGCCGCGCGCAAGCTGCTCGATTCGGCGCAAGCGTCCGAACAGATCTCCCGGGCGGCGCTCAACCTGGCGATCGGATTGAGGGTGAGCGATTCCACGGCGGTCGAGCCGCTGCCCGAATTGCCGGGTTTCAATGAATCGTTGGCCGGCTGCCTCGAACTGGCGGTTGTTTCCCGGCAGGAATTCGCCGTGGCCCGCCGAACCATCGACTCGGCCCGAGAAGGCAAGGGAATCGCCCGGGCCGATTTCGCGCCGCGGGTCGTCGCGGACGGGTTTTACCTCGACTACCACCAAGCCAAGCCGGGCGGCTATGTCGACATCCCCATCGGTTCGATCAAGCTCGAATGGGGCCTTTTCGAGGGCGGGCGAAAAATCGCCGAGTTGCGCATGGCTGATTCCAAGCTCCGCGGCGCCTTGGCCCAGGCGGAGGCGCTTTCCGACAGCATCGCCTTCCAGGTGAACGAGGCGTACCGGTTGCTGGTGGCGGCGCGCAGGGCCATCGAGCGCGGCAAGGCCCCGGTGGAACAGACGCGGGAAACCTTCAGGATCGTCAAGGCCCGCTCACGCGCCGGCGACGCGACCACCACGGAGTTGATCGAGGCGGAAACGGCGATGACCCGCGCGAGCCAGGAATACCAGGCCGCCATCTTCGATTACCTCGCCTGCATGGCCAAGCTCGACTATGCGATGGGCACCAGCCACTGGCAAGGAAACGAAACCGGATCCGCATCCGCCCAGCCCGCGGAGAAATCGCCATGAACCCGCAAGAAACAAAGAGCGCCGGGAAATTTCCCGTGGCCAAGGTCCTTGGAATCATCCTGCTCCTGGCAACCGCCGGGGCCATGGCGCCCATGGCGGTGCGCCTGGTTGAGTTTCGCGCCGGCCATTCCATCACCGACGACGCCTTCATCGAGGCGCGCATGGTTCATGTGGGCCCTGACGGCGTCTCGGGCCGGATCACCCGGGTTGAAACCGACGAGGGAACGGTTGCCAAAAAGGGACAGGTTTTATTTGAAATCGATGAGGACCACTACCGAGACCAGTTGGCCCTGGCGGAGGCCAAGGCGCGCGTCACCGAGGATGAGAGGCGCCGGCAGGAGATCGCCCTTGAAAAGCTCCGGGTGGATGTGCCTTTGGGCGTTTCCGAGGCGAACCGGTCCCTCGAGATGGCCCGCATCTCCGAGGCCAGGATGGAAAAGGTGCTGAAGCTGACGGCCGACGAGGTCGCGGGAACCTTGAGCGAGTCGGACGCTCTCGTGGGCGTCGCCGAGGCGAATCAGGTGCTGGCCAGGCAGGAACATGAAAGGTTCACGACGCTCCTCAAGGAAAACGCAACGACGCTGAGGCGCACGCAGGAGACCGCGCGGACCAACGATTCCACCAAGGCCGAACTCCGCCTCGCGGAAGCCAAGCGGCAAAAGGCCGCCGCGGCCAGGTCCCAAGTGGAGGTTGCGGCGCACGACCTCGAAATCGCGCGCGTGGCCACAGCCAAGGCCCGACTGGGCGTTGATATCGCCGAAAACCGCAACCGCGGCATCCTGGAGGCCCAGCAGGCGCTCCGCATCGCGGGCGACGCCGTCGACGAGGCCAAGGCGCTGTTGAACCTCGCCCGCCGCAACCTCGAGAACACCAAGGTGCTGGCGCCCGTTTCCGGCATTGTGGTGAGGAGGGCCAAGTCGACGGGCGACCACGCCACGGCCGGCGTCCCCGTGATCACCATGTACGATCCGGATTGGATGTATGTCACGGCCAACCTCGAGGAAACGCGCCTGGCGGGCGTGGCGCCCGGAAACCCGGCCACCGTGCGCGTCGACGCGCTCGGCAGGGAACTTCCGGCCCGCGTCCTGTGGATCAACCGCTCCACCGGCGCGGAATTCTCATTGCTGCCCCGCAATGTGGTGTCCGGCGAATTCTCCAAGGTGGTGCAGAGGGTTCCGGTGAGGCTGGTTTTCGAGCCGGGACAGGACCTGTCCGAACTGCGCGCTGGCTATTCCGTCCGCGTGACAATCCGCCACGGGCCGGGCGATGCCGCCTGGGCTTCGAAGGCCCTGGAACAAGCCCGCAGGCTCGACAGCCGGTTCGATGAACCCCGCGGGAACGCCGCGCCATGAACCGTGCCGCGCAGCCCGCCCTGGTTCTGGCCGCCCTCCTGCCCGTTTTGGGTTCGGTCTACCAGACCCTGGTGCTCACCGACCTCGTCGACGCGGACATTCGGCGGGGAGTGGGTTACGACAAGGGCGATGGCACATGGCTCTCGGCATCGTGGGGCCTGTCGATGCTTTTCGGCGTGTTCGCCGGCTTGGCCCTTTCAAGGAAATTCGGGCCCCGCAACATCCTCGTCGCCGGCATGCTGGTCTTCGCGCTGGGCAACCTCATGTGCGGATGCGCCGAGGGATTTCGCGGGCTCATGCTGGCCCGATTCGTCGAGGGCCTGGGCAAGGGGATGGCCATCGTGCTGCTTCGGTCATTCCTGTATTCCCGGTTCGACCGGATGGTGTTCATCGCCGTGCTGTGCTACGGACTGCTCGCCTACTCGACCCGCGGAACCTCTCCCATGGTGGCCGCGATGGTGAACGAGGCGCTCGGGTGGAACTGGGTCTACTGGTTGAGCGTGCCGGCGGGAATCGGGGGCGCGGGACTCATCCTGCTGCTAGTGCCGGCGGATTCGCCGTCTCCCCATGCCAACAAGGGTCCGAAACCCGACGGGCTTCTCATCATGCTTCTCGTTTCCTGGCTCATCAGCCTCCTGTTCGTGCTCGGATGGCGGGAAAAGGAGGGAGGATTCACCTCGAACCTATACATGGGCCTTCTGGCCTTCAACGCGCTACTGTTCGCGTGCCTTGCCGGCCGGATGATGTTCAGCTACTCCCGGGGAGACCAATTCGCGCGGTTGCTCCGGTCGCGAAGCTACCTGTGCTCCATGGGCGGCAGGATGCTGCTGCTGTTGCACCTGGCGGCCATCCTGGGAGTGCTTTCCAGCTTCCTCACCGAGGGCAGGGGCATGCCGGCGGTTGAGGCCGGTTCCCTTTTCCTGCCCGCCACGATCTCGATGGCGGCGTCGTTCGTGGCTTGCGCGTGCATCCCGAACCGGGACTGGCGCCACCTGAGCCTGCTCGCCGGTGTCTTGGGAGCCTCGGCCTGCGTGCTGTGGCTTTCCACCACCGGACTGGCGACATCCAATCATGCGCTCGCCAACATCATCGCCGTTTGGGGGGCCTGCGTCGGCACCATTCCCGCCTCCTTCCTCATCGACGAGGTGGAAACTCTCGACAAGGCCGACATGCCGTCCGCGGCGGCGTTCGCCATCGTGGTGTTGGCGACACCGCTGATATTGGTGCCGTCGCTGATGGGCACGGCCGTCTCCGAGGGAAGGGTAGCCGCGTATGAGACCCAGCGGGAACTGGTGCGACCGGAGAGGCCTGTCGTGGCGGAGACGCTTGCCCGCGGGATGGACCGGTTTTCACGGCTTGGCCTGGATGAAAAACAAACCGCTGTTTTATCAGCTGGAACACTTGGGGCGATCGTGGAACTGGAATGCGCCACGATGGGCTTGCAATCGGGGTTGCGCCTGTTGGCCCTGCTCACGGGAGTTTTGGGCGCCTGCGTGGCCATTCCTCTCCTGATGTTTCCGGGAAGTCGATTAACAAATATAAGCCCACAATAATTAACCAAAACCTTATTTAATTTTTGAAGTGCCATTCAAAACTTTGAGTTTTGCTTTCTTGGCTCCGAGTACAGGGT
>JAGWVO010000102.1 GCA_018970845.1 Planctomycetota bacterium | reverse complement strand
GCCGCTTCCTGCCCCAAAAGGCCGGCAAGTGCCATCGCGCCAAATCCGGTCCCGCTTGTGGTAAGCATTTCCCTGCGAGAAAAAGGCTGCCTAGTCGACATGGATGAACTCGCTGCTGGCCAGGATGGCGCGGCAGAACTCCTGCCACGCCTGAAGCGATGCCTTTTCCGGATCACCTGAAAATCGTGTCTTCAGTCTGGTAATAAACTTCGCCGCCTCTTCCATTTCAGGTTTTTCAGGGGGCCTTGAATAGGCCGCCAAGAACACCGATCGGATTCTTTCCTGGTCGGTTGCCGCTCTGTCGGAAAGAAGCTTTCTGGCCCATGAGAAGGTCTTCTCATTCATAAGCCGACTGTTGAGGAGGGCCAAGGCCTGGGGCGCCACCGTGGTTGTCACCCTCTCCCCGTTCGATGAACCCGGATCGGCGAAATCAAATGCCTGGAGAAACTCGTAGAGCGAACTTCGCGTGATGGGCAGGTAAACGGTGCGGCGATCGACATGATATTGGTCGAACTTCTCGCTCGCTGTGCTGGTGACATACTTGTGGTTGCCAACGGTCATCAACGAACCGCCCTCCGTCTTGTCCAAGTCTCCGGCGACGAAAATCACGCCATCCCGGATCACCTCGGCTTCCATCCGTTTCCTGTTCATGCGCCAGAACAGTTGGTTGTCGGGATCCTGGCGGAAGGAATCCCCGTCGTACGCGCAGGACATTTGATAGGTCGAGGTGTTCATGATTCTTTGGTGAAGCTTCTTGATCGACCAGCCATCCTTCTCGAATTCGGTCGCAAGCCAGTCGAGGAGCGGTTGGTTTGCCGGGCGTGATCCCAAGGCGCCGAAATTGTCAGGAGTCCTGACGAGCCCGCCCCCGAAGTGCCAGTGCCAGACGCGATTGACAAGCACCCGTGAGGTGAGCGGGTGGCCCTTCTGGGTGATCCATCGGGCCAGTTCCAGCCTTCCGCTCGCGCCGGCGCCGATTTTCGGACGATCGGTGGTCTCGATCGCCTTGGGGAAATCACGCGGAGAATCCTTGCCGAGCGTCAGGTAATTCCCGCGCAGATGCACCTTGAGGTCTCCAATCGATCCCTCGCTGGCTGACATCGCCATGGGTTCCGCGGGAAGTTCCTTTTCGGATTTGGCCAGGGACGACTTGATGGCCTCGATTCGTTCCTTGTCTACCGGTCTTAAAAATTGATCTCTTTCCTTCGCGGCCTTGAAAGGTCCTGTTTCGCTGGCGATGATTCCGGATATTTCCCGCAGGTCTGGAACACGGTTCTTGTTTTCCTTAAGCCAAGCCACCCAGGCTTTCGCCAGGCCAAGTGGCAGATTCCTGCTTTTGGCCAGCGAAACCAGATCCATGGGTGTGGACCGCATGTCCTTCCTGGGAACCACCGCGAACTTGTCAAAATGCGGAACCGGACCATTCCTTTCAATTCGCAGCTTGTGCTTGCCGCGCTTCAGCGAGACGAATGCGGCGAAGTTCCATTTCTGGGTTTCCGGAGTCCATGACCCAGTCACATGCGCCGCCACCGGCTCACCGACCGACTCTCCGTCAATCAGCATTTTCACCGGACGGGTCTCCGCAGCCGCATGACGGGTGTCGATCTGGTGGATGCCTTCAAAGGTTGTCGTGAAATCATATTCGGCGAAATTTGGGAGCTTCCCCGCGTTGTAAACGACCCCGATATCCTTTCCATAGGAAGTGAAATCCCGCACCAGATTCCCCCGATTGAACTTTTCGGCTTCAAGCACGATCGCTCCGGATGTTTCCGCAGCGGGCATGACCGGGGAAAGCGCGCCTGTGACTTTCTCCGATTCAATCCACTGCCCAGCCGCGATGGCAGCGGCATGGTTGAGCGCGGCATCAGCCCTCACACTTTTGAAACCCGCGTCGATGAGTGAATCCAATTCGGCGCGGCGGACCTTGATATCTGCCAACCACTTCTCTCGCAGGCTTGAGGCCCCTTTTTCAGGAACGGGACGCTCGTGCCACATGGCGACAACCCTGAAGTTTTCCATGGTCTTGGTGCTCTTGAAAATGCCGGCGAGGGCGTAATAGTCGGCCGTGCTGACGGGGTCGTATTTGTGGTCGTGGCAGCGGGCGCAGCCGAAAGTCATTCCGAGGAAGGCCCGTCCCATCGTGTCGAGTTGTTCGTCAACGATGTCCATCTCCATTTTGCGGGGGTCGTCCTCGGCCAGCATCTTGGGGCCGATCACGAGGAAACCCGTCGCCGTGATGTTGCGGGACCGTTCGTCCAAGTCGGCGGCGGGAAGGAGGTCACCAGCCAATTGTTCCGTAAGGAACCGGTCGTAAGGCTTGTCCTGGTTGAAAGCCCGAATCACCCAGTCGCGGTACCTGAAGGCGTTGGCGTGTGCCATGTTCTCGTCCATGCCATTGCTGTCGGCATATCTGGCGAGGTCGAGCCAATGACGGCCCCAACGCTCCCCATATGCCGGGCTTGCCAGCAATCTGTCCACAAGCCGGGAGAAAGAATCGGGGGATTCGTCATTAACGAAGTCGGAAACCTCGGCCGGCGTGGGCGGAAGGCCGGTCAGGTCGATCGTGGCTCGCCGCACGAGCAGGTGGCGGGCCGCCCGCGGTGCCGGTCGCATCCCGCGTGCCTCGAGTCCAGCGAGAATGAACCTGTCGATGGGAGAGCGGCACCAGCCCGAATCAGCCACCTTGGGAGGGGTAGGGGCAATCGGGGGCTTGAAAGACCAAAGCGATGCACCGGATGAGGTGCTTGGACCTGAAGCCTTGGAGGTCACGCCGGCGGGATCGCCCGGCCATCCCGCACCTCCCTTGATCCATGCCTTGATGGCCAGGATTTCCTCCTTGCGAAGCTTTTCCTTGGGTGGCATCGAGTAAGGTTCACCCTTGTCCACCACATGCAGGAGCAGGCTTGCATCAGGATTGCCCGGAATGATGGCCGGGCCGCTTTCACCACCGGCCAACAAGGCGGCCTTGGAATCGACCCGGAGGCCGCTTTTTTGTTTTTCGGGTCCATGGCACGAGGCGCATTTGCCCATAAGAACGGGCCGTACTTGCTTTTCAAACAGCACCGCATCGGCGGTCTGGAAGTTTTCCGCGCACCTGGCGGAAGTCATGAACATATGCAGGGTCAGGATGGCGAACAGTGTCCGGGGCATGGGGCTTCCCCTTTGGGAATCGGCGTGTTGCCGATCCCATGAATGGTGGGCGCTAATCCAATCTACAACTTGTTTTCCGCCATGGTCAACCAGTTCCCCGGACCTTGCCGAATGAACCGCGCCTCAGCAGTTCGTCCGCGACGGTCCCAAGGAGCAGGGCAAAGCCTATCACCATGAATTCAAGGTCGGAGGGAATTCCAGCAAAGATCACCAGGCTTCGAAGCAGCGGCAGGATTGCGGTACCCAGCGCAAGGCCCAAAACGCTGCCTTCCCCGCCTCGCAGGCTGAATCCGCCAAGCACAGCTCCTGTGATCGCGTACAACTCGAACCAGTTGCCGGCGCTGGCCGGGGCTGCCGAAGGAACCTTCACAAGGAACAGGATTCCACCCAAAGCGGCAAGCGTGGAACAAATCACATAGCAGGCGACCTTGTGGGCGGAGGTGTTGATCCCCGCGTAGCGGGCGGCTTGCTCATTGAAGCCAAGCGCGTAAACGCGCCTGCCGAACGCTCCGCATTCGAGCAGGAGGAATGCCGCGATGGCCAGCATGGCGAACAGCACCAGGGGGTTGGGAATGTCCAGCCAGACGATGCCGGTCCATTCCCCCAGGGGAAGGTTGCCTTTCTGGATGGCCGTGAGCCATGCCAGATTTTCCGGCTGGGAAAGTCCGATGTTCCGCGAGGAGTCCCTTAGGATTCTCGAGCCTTCGGGCCAACCTCGGCCCAATCCCCCGGCAAGCACATCAAACCGCACCTGGGTGAGAAGTTGGGCGAGGCCCCGATAAATAAACAGTCCGCACAATGTCACGATAAAAGGTTGCAGGTTGAGTCGGGTGATCAGGAGGCCATGCACGAGTCCAATCAGGGCGCCAGAAGCAAGGATCACCATGAAGGCCAGCGGGGGCGAGCCGTTGTTTTCAAGGATCAGCCCGAATCCAACCGCCGAAAGGCAAACGACCGACCCGATGGAAAGGTCGATGCCTCCCGTCAGGATCACAAATCCGACTCCCAGGGTAAGGATTCCCCACTCTCCGATTCGCCTTTCGAGGTTCTGGTGGTTTTCCGGGCTTCGGGCTTGGGGGTCGGAACTCATGAGTCCGAAATAGATGACGGCGACAACGGCGAGGACACCAAGAACCCGGTTCATGACGCCGCCCTCCCGGAGGCAGATCCCGTGGCCAACCGCATCACGGCCTCCTCGGACATCTCTCCGCGGGCCAGTTCTCCAGCGATCGCGTGTTCGTGAAGAACCAGAATCCTGTCCGAAAGCCGAAGCACCTCCTCAAGGTCGCTTGAGATCATGAGGACACCCACTCCCCGGGCGGTCAGTTGCTCAATCATCCTGTAGATGTCGCCCTTCGCGCCGACATCAACGCCCCGTGTGGGTTCATCCAAAATCAGCACGCTTGGCTTGGCCGCAAGCCATCGCGCCAAGACCACCTTTTGCTGGTTTCCGCCGCTCAATTGGCCTGCCGGCTTCGCGGGCCCGGTCGTTCGGATGCCGAGTTCGGAAATGCCATCGTCGGCCATTCGGTTTTCTAGGCGAGGGGAAACAATCCCGAAACGGCTCAGCATGCGGAGGTTGGGAAGGCTGATGTTTCCCCTGATGCTTTCAGCCAGGATCAATCCGTGGTTCCGCCGGTCTTCAGGTACCAGCAACAGGCCCCGCCTGATCGCCTCCGAAGGTTTTCCGGGGAGAAAGCCGGCCCCGGAGATCTCCACCCTCCCGCCGACCATCGGCCTGATGCCGTAAAGAGTCTCGGCGATTTCGGTGCGGCCGGCGCCAACCAACCCGGCCATGCAGACCACCTCTCCCTCCCGAACGGCGAAGGAGACGCCGCCGGCCGCCGATCCGGCATGCCTGAGCGCCTCGACCTTCAAGAGTTCTTTTCCGAATTGGGTTTGAGGTCTTTCAATCCCGGCAAGGTCGCGTCCCACCATCAGGCGGACCATCGCGTCATGCGTGATTTCGCCTCGCGCGAGTTCCCCTGAATTCTTTCCATCCCGAAGGGCGACAACCCGGTCGGCCACGCGACTCACTTCGCTCAGGCGATGGGATATGTAAACAATCGAAACTTTCCGGGATTTCAATTCCTCCATCACCTCGATCAGCCTGTCGGTCTCCTGCTGCGACAGGCTTGAGGTCGGCTCATCCATGATCAGGATTCGGGCATCGAGGGAGAGCGCCCGGGCGATTTCCACCAACTGTTTCTGGCCGGGCGGCAGTTGTCCCACGGGAGTTTCCGGGAGCAGGAGCGATCCGACCTTGGCGAGCGCCTCCCGGGTGATCCGAACCGTCGCCGACCGGTCGACAAGGCCAAGCGGCCCACCCCATGTGGGTTCGCGACCCAGGACCATGTTCTCGGCTATCGACAGGTTGTCGGCCAGGTTGAGTTCCTGGTGGATCAGGACGATGCCGCGTCGGATGGCATCATCGGGGCCCTTGAGCTGGATCGGATTTCCATCGAGGTAAAGGCTTCCCGAATCAGGTTGATGAATGCCGGCCAGGATTTTCATCAGGGTCGATTTTCCGGCCCCGTTCTCGCCGATCAGGGCCACGATTTCACCCTGTCGAATGAAAAAACCCGCGCCCGAAAGCGCCTTGGCGCCGAGGAAGGACTTGGAGATTTCCCGCGCTTCCAACAGGGCCACGGCGGGTTCCGCTCGATCTGACACCCCGTCGCCTCACTTGCCCAGCAGTTTTTTCAATTCATCCTGGAAGCCTTGAGCGTTGTCCTTGCGGATTTCCCGATGGGGTATGCCGATGATTCCTCCTTGGGGAATCGTCACTTCCTGACCCTTGGCAAGCTTGGCCATCATGATCACGGACTGATATCCGAATTCAAACGGTTGTTGGACGACCGTGCCCTGGATCTCACCTTTCTTGATTCCCTCGAGGGTCGCGTTATCCTCGTCGAACCCGACGATCTTGACCTTGCCGACGCGCTTGGCGTCCGTGACCGCGCTGAGAATGGCCGGCGGATTGTAAGCCCAGAGTCCCACAAGGCAAAGATCCTTCTCGTTCTGGTTCTTGGTTAGCACATCGGCGGCGTTGTCCTTGGCCTTGGCCTCGTTCACTCCATCGGTGTAGGTGCCGATCACCTCGTATTTGCCGTATTTTTTGCCATCGGGTGTTTCCCGGAGGGCCGTTGATGTTTCCAAGCCTTCAAGCACATCGATAACGCCTTGGCGTCTTTCGCGAGCGTTGATCGGATCGAGCATGCCGACGAAAATGGCAACCTTTCCCCCTTGCGGCATCGCCTCCAGCACCATCTTGCCCACGGAGCGTCCCGCCTGGAGGTTGGCTGTGCCCATGTAGCACTTGCGCTTGCTATCGACGGCATCGTTGTCGACACAAATCACGGGCACTCGGGCGGCAACTTCGTTGACGAAGGAAGTCTGGTTTTTCGGATCGATCACGCTGATGGCGATGGCGTTCACCCCTTGGGCCAGCAAATCTTCGATGATTTGCTTTTGGGTCGCTGCCGTGCCGTCTTGCGGCCTCTTGAACACCAGTTCAACTCCGGCTTCCTTTTCACCCTTGCGGGCGCCCGCCTCGGCCAGTGTCCAGAATTCAGCGGCGTTGTTGCTCACAAAGGCCACTTTCATGCTGCCGCTGATTTTTCTTTCCGGTGCCGAAGGGCAGCCTGTCATGGCCATCGCCAAAATCGAGAGCAGTCCTAAGCGAATCGAGCGGTTCATGTTTTTCATTCCGGGAAAGGGCCTGACATCACTTTGGGCTGATTCCTGCAAGATAGGCGGGATCGGGCTGGTTGCAAGAAGAAACAGGGTTCATGGACTATTTGATGGCGGTCAATTGCTTTCGGCGAGGTGATTCCTTGTGGGCCTCGCTGCTGAGGTTTCGGCAAAGTTCCACTTCGGCCGGGTCCTGGCCGGCCTGACGCAGAATCTCCCTGGCCAGGTCGAGCGGATGTTCGGCGATTCTTGACAACTTCGGGTCGAGCGCGGGGCCTGAATTTCGTCTCGGGGATAGCCGAGCCAGTTCCGCCATTCTGGTTCCGTCGGCCGGGCCGAAGGTGCCGCCACCCCGTTCAATTGGCACATCGATGGGCGACCAGCGCGAGGCGGTCATCTGGCCATTGCCAATTGGCCCGCGCTCAGCAACCGACAGCGCCAATTCCTCGGCGATCAGCGCCGAAAGTTGGGCATCAGTGGTCCTGGCGGCAAGTCCTTCCGAGACATAAATTTGATATGTTTCACGATGGAATATTTCCGATGTCGGGCCGCCAAGAAGGTGAAATGCGGGTCGGATTCCCAACCCCGGATTGCGATCCAGCAATTCCTTTCCCAGTCTCGCCACCCTTCGGGCTTCCGAGTTGGCCTTGGAGGACTCGGCGGGCATGACCCGTTCCGCTGGAGCGGCCAGTTGTCCAGGGGGCGTCAGCAATGAAATGGACGAAGCTGCCGTGTTCAGGCATCCCATGCCGATCACTGGACAAGCGCCGAGGATTATGTGGTGCACCGTGGTTCTCATGCCGATCGGATACTCGGGTTGCCGCCACGATGCCAGACGAATCAGACCGTTAGTCAAATCTCAGGAGGACCTTGCCGGATTTGCCCGCTGACGCCGACTGGTTCATGGCCTCGGCGAACTGGTTGATCGGATATGAAGGGCCGGTTGGAGTTTTAATGATGCCAGCGTCGATGAGCTTGGCCAGTCGTCCGAACAACCGCCAAAGTGTGAGCTTGTTTTGGTCCTTCATCCATTCCGAGAGCCAAAAACCTTGAATGCGTTTCATGCCATCCATCAAGGTTCCCGGTTCCACGGGAATAGGTTGTCCCGACAGCCTGCCGTAGCTGATCAGGACCCCGTGCCTTGAAAGCGACTTCAAAATGGCAGCCCCCGTTTCGCCACCGATGGCATCAAGCCCGTATTGGCAAGTCCTTGAGCCGATCAGGTCCTTGATTTGCCTTGCCAGATGTTCACCTTCACCCACGACGATGTCCCTGGCTCCCAATTTCAGCAAGGATTCGGCTTGCTCGTTTCTCCTGACCACATGGATCACTCCGAAACCCAAATACTTCGATAACCCTTGGATCATTTGTCCAACCGCGCCTGCGGCGGCCGATTGCACCACAAGGTCCCGGGGGCCCAACCTGAGGACATTTCTGGCAATGGCCCATGCGGTTGCGGGATTCACGAAGAAACTGGCGGCCTGGTCGTCCGGGATCGAATCAGGAATAGGAATCGCACGGATGGCGGGAATCAGGCATTGCTCCGCCCAAGCGCCTCCATCGGCAGCAATCACGGCGACACGTCTGCCCATGACTCGCCATGCCAGCGGACCCTTTCCTGACAAAACCCGCCCCACTCCTTCGAATCCGGGAACAAACGGAAGGGAAGGTTGGCGACCATATTTGTTCTGGATGGTCAATAAGTCGGAAGGATTCACTGGGCTGGCCATCATGCGAACCACCACCTGGCCCCATGCGGGCGCTGGGTCAGGCAGCGTCTGGATTTCCAGCGACTCGGCGGGCGAACCCCAGGCCTTGCAAACAAGCGCTCGCATCTCATGACTCCAGCTGAAGAAAGACTCAAAACATTTGTTTAGGAAACGGGGCAATGTTAATCCGGGCGATCCCTGCGGCCGATAACGATTGTGCCGAACGATCTGTTGATTTCGGCCAGGCTTTGGATCTCCCCCATGCGCTTGCCGCCTTGCCACAAAACTTTCCGACGACTGGCTTGGGCCATCGCCGCGGTGGCGGCAATCGGCGAATCCGGTTGTTCGCGGAAATTCTACCGGCAGCGGGCCGATGTGGAGGTTGATGGTCTTTTGGCAGCCAAGGATCATTACGAATCCTGGCGTCTGGCTGGCATGAATTATTATCCGGATCCAAGGTCGAGGTTTGCCTCTCCCGGGTCGCAAGACAAGCCCCCGATGCCGCCTGATGACCCGGCTTCGATGGTTGAGGCCCCTCAGCCCCAAAAAC
Organism: Planctomycetota bacterium; assembly: GCA_018970845.1. Taxonomy (GTDB): domain Bacteria; phylum Planctomycetota; class Planctomycetia; order Gemmatales; family Gemmataceae; genus REEB421. The sequence continues at coordinate 1,293 of JAGWVO010000102.1, read as the reverse complement.
CGGGCAAGTCTGGCTTGGCCTATCTCGAAGGTGGCGGCTACCTCGAATTGTTGAGCCTTTGGGATGGCGAGAACAGGGCCGAACTCCTCCGCCGCGGATTGCCCGACGAGAGCTTGGCCAGCGACGACGAGTCCGGTTCATCTCGCCGGGGTTCTGGCTATGGAAGCGATGGCTGGCAACCTGACAGATTGCTTTCACAATCGTTGGGGCAGGTTGAAGGCGCCATTGATGTTCGCGGTGAAAGCGAATCGCCTGAGGCTCCCAAGGCGTTCCGCGTGAAATTGCAGCAATGCTGCGAGCTTGGCCTCATCAACAGCCGCGAGTTCCAGACGCGGCGGGAGCAGGTCTACCTGGCGGCTTTGCCCGTGACAGCCGAGCGTTTTGCCTTTGCTCCCCAATTTTTCGCGACCGAGCAGGCTGTTCGCGAGTGGACCGGCTCCGATGTTCCCGAGGGCTTGAGGAACAGGTGGCGCATCGACAACGAACTGGGCGTGACGAAGAGGTTTTCCACAGGCGCCCTTTTGTTGGCCAAGTTCGCGAACCAGACCGTCGTGGAAATGGGCAACGGGTCGCCAAGGCTGCTCAGTCCTTCGATCGTCTCATGGGATTTCTTCCAACCGCTTTTCCTTGGTGGCGGCAAGGCTGTGACGCTTGAGGCATTGACGCTGTCCGAGCGCCAACTTCTCTACGAGATCCGCGACTATGCCCGCTTCCGCAAGCAGTTTTACGCGAACATCGCCGCAGGCGTGCCTGTCCAGACGCTGGGATTGACGAATGTGCCGGCCGCCCGCCCGTTCCTTGGCAGCCTTCCGGGCGCCGGGATCTCCGGCGCGGGAAATGTTCAGGTTTCGCCAGGTCAGGGAGAGGTTCAGAGGGTCGGGCCCCAGGTGTTTGATGCTCCCAACGAAGGTTTTCTCAACAATCTGTTGCGGTCGGGAATCCTTGCGAATGAACGCGAGAATGTGGAGTCACTCGCCGGATATTACGACCAGTACCGGGAGTTCCAGTCGGTTGGCGACATTTCAGAGCTTCAGGTTTCGCTGGTGCGGCAGCAACTCATCACCTCGCAGAACAGGGTGATCCAGGCTGAACTGTCGCTTCGGGATGGCTTGGACGGCTTCAAGCTTCAGCTTGGCGTTCCACCCATCATTCCGATCGAACTGGATGATGCGATCCTTGGCGAGCAGAGGCGCCATCTTGAAAAGTATCAGGAGTTGACCTCCCAGGCGGCCGAGGCGCGCCGCAAGGTGAGAAAACTCTCCTCAGCCGCGGCGAATGCCGATATCCGCGCCG
>JAGWVO010000670.1 GCA_018970845.1 Planctomycetota bacterium | reverse complement strand
CGATTCCCCGCTCAGGTCGAAGGTTCTCGATGGCAACGGAGCCGTCATTGAGCCGCCGCCTCCCATTCCGTTCCGGCTCTGGCCGTTGGACTTGTGTGCCGACATTGCCGTGCACTGCCTGGAAAAGCGAGTCTGTCGCCGGTATCTGCCTCGGTTTGTCAGGCCGCTTTTCGCGTTTGATGAGGCGACCGGGGGCGGCGTGGGCGACCGGTTTCTCCGATCCCGGTTTCGCGGATTGTGAGGCCTGCGACGGCAACCGTTTGCCCGGGCTGGCGCCAAGGCCGTCCGAGGGCTTCCGAAACCGGCCCCGGCGCGACGATTCCTAGCATGGCCGGCGGGCAGGAGCCCGCGCACGGGGGATTGACGCATGGAAGCGATGGCTTTGGCCCTTCTGGTGGCGTTTTCAGCGCCTGGCCAGGCGGCGGCCCAGAACGCGCCCTATGGCTGGCTGGTCAGGTCCGAATCCGACGAGAACGACAATCGACGGGTGATCGCCAAGCCCTATGAGCCGATCGTCGGCGACATCCTGTTCTTTGATGACTTGAGCCCGTTCTGGGAAAGGCTGTACTCGTTGGCCGGCACCGGCCCACCCTTCCACGCCGGTATCGTCATGAAGCGTCGCAACGGATCCCTGGCCGCCTTGGAGTCGGGTCCCGACGACACCCTTCATGTCTACATCCTGGAACTGGGTTCCCGGTTGAGCGACTTCAAGGGCGTGATCCAGGTGCGCCGCAACAAGGTTCCCGTCACTCCGGAAAAGGACCAGGAACTGACGGACTTCGCCTACAGGCAGGTGGGTAAGAAATACGCCGTTTGGCGATTGCTGCTGCAGGGAACCCCGTTCAGGCACCGCGGCGGCATGAAGGAACAGTACCTTGCGACCACATACATGGACCGAAGGCGATGGCTTTGCGCCGAGATCGTCGTCACGGGAGCCACGATGCTCGGGATTTTCGACCCGGCGGTGGTCAAGGGAACGGTCACTTATCCGCTCGACATTGTCAGCGATAACAAGTTCGACCTGTCCGGCGTGCTGGAACCTGCCTGGACCTGGCGCGCGGCGCCCCCCCAAGGCGCGGAGATCCTCGACAGGCCCGCTGGTGAACCAGCGCCGCTGGCTTCGCCCGAGCGATCCGGAAGCGACATCAAGCCAAAACCATGAGCGCGGGATGGCTGCGCGGCGGCGTGCCCGAGGCGTGGAAGAATGCCCTGCTGGCGGACCGCCTGACGCCGGCATGGGAGCGCTTGGAAAGCCGGTTGGCATCGCTGCGAAATCCCGGCGGTTTTCTCCCACCCGAGCCCATGGTTTTTCGCGCCCTTGAGGCCGTCAGTCCGGAAGATGTCCGGGTGGTGATCCTCGGTCAGGATCCCTACCACGGTCCCGGACAGGCGGAGGGTCTTTGTTTTTCCGTGCCAAGGCCCCTGAAGCCGCCGCCCTCCCTCCGCAACATCCTCAAGGAACTGGCGGCCGACATCGGTGTTCAGGCCCCAGGCCACGGTTCCCTCGCTCCATGGGCTTCCCGGGGCGTGCTGCTGCTCAACTCCCTGCTGACGGTCGAGCCGGGCCAGCCGATGTCCCACAAGGGATTGGGTTGGGAGGAAATCACCGGCGAGGCGTTCCGGCATGTGGCGGGCCAACCGGGGGCGCG
>JAGWVO010000669.1 GCA_018970845.1 Planctomycetota bacterium | reverse complement strand
CAAGCTGACACACCTCTACTATCAGGGCCCGATTCACAAGGCGAACTTCAAGGACTTCGAGCTCAAGGCCGAGGTGATGACCAAGCCCAAGGGCAACTCCGGCATCTTTTTTCACACCGAGCACCAACCCAAGGGTATTCCCGCCAAGGGGTTTGAATTCCAGATCAACAACACGGGCAGCGACAAGCGGTATCGAACGGGAGCCATCTATCCCACCAAGCCATTGGACAAGGTGCTTGTCAAGGATGATGAATGGTTCGAGTGCCATCTCACCGTTCGCGGCGGCCATGTCACATTGAAGGTGAACGGCGAGACCACCCATGATGTGGATCTGCCCGTCAACGCGAAGAGCGGATTGTTTCTTTCAAGCGGAACCTTCGCGATCCAAAGCCACGACCCGGGAAGCGTCGTCCTGTTCCGCCGCATCCGCGTCAAACCGCTGGAGTAAATCCTGGTGATGGCTTTGCCTTTGTCTGGATCCTGTGGTCGCCGAACGGACCAACCTAAGCTGCCGGGGCCGACTGGTGAGCTACGAATCTGGAAAAGCCTACATGCGGCCGGTGTCTGCTGCAGCGTTTGATTCGGCGTTACGCCCGCCGCCCCTCGATGTACTCTTCGACCACACGCTTGGCCTCGGCCAGGCCGGCCCCCGTCTCCTCGCGGTAGGTCTTGATGGCGTCAAACTTGCGGGCCGGCCCCTGGTCTACGAGTCCCTGCCAGGTGGACTTCACTGGCGGCGTGTAGTCCAACCCAGCATGGGTGAGCAGCAGATCGAGCTTCTGCTCGACACGGGCCAAATGGTCCCGGTCATCCGGGCCGAACAAGGACCGGGCGGCCGCCGCTCCGCCTGCCAGCACCGCGACGATGGTGGCGATGATGGCGAAATCGGTTAACTCCAGCACCGCGAACAGCATGGGCCTTCCTCCGGCTTTGACGCATAACAGTTTATTCACCGACATGTAGATCAAGGGAGAACTTTTCGCAAATCATGCATAACGCCATGCCGTTCGCAACTGCCAGGAGATACGCAAGTTTCCTCCGGTTTCATTGATCTAGAAACGGACCTGATTATGAAGCTCTTGGAACCATTCGCGGCGGCGTGCCGCACGATGAACTTCGCGGCGGCCACGGAAACCTGCTAGCGCGACTGGATCGCGGACTTCCTCCAGTTCCACCGCCGGCCCAACGGCACCTGGGTCCATCCCGCCGTGTTGCGCGCGCCGGGGGTGGAAGCCTATATGAGCGAACTGGCAGGGCGCCATCAACTGTCCGCCAGCTCCCAGAGCCAGGCCATGTGTGCGCTGGCGTTCCTGTACAAGATGGTGTTGTGGCAACCGCTGGGGCGGATCGCGAGCACCCGCTGCAAGCGGCCGAAGCGGGTGCCGACCGTCCTGAGCCAGAGCAAAGTCTGCCGGGTGTTGACGGCGTTGGACGAACACCCGACGCTGGGATTGCTTGGCCAGTTGTTGTACGGTGCGGGGTTGCGGGTCGGCGAGGGGCGCGCGTTGCGGGTGATGGACATCGATTTCGATCGCCGGCAGATGCTGGTTCGCGGCGGCAAGGGCGACAAGGATCGGGCGGTGCCGTTGCCGGCGGCGTGCGACGAACGATTGCGAGAGCACTTGGGTCGCTTGCGCGAGCAGCACGAGCGG
>JAGWVO010000668.1 GCA_018970845.1 Planctomycetota bacterium | reverse complement strand
GACCACCTTGCCGCGGTTGAACGCGAGAAATTCAAGCAGGGAATATTCCCGGGGCGTGAGATGGATCATCGTTCCGGCGCGCTTGATGGTGCGGGATGAGGTGTCGATTTCCAAATCGAACACCTTGATGAGCGGATCCTTGACGCTGTGCCGTCGACGGATGAGGGCGCGGATTCGGGCGAAAAGCTCGTCAAGTTCGAACGGCTTGACAAGATAGTCGTCGGCGCCCGAGTCGAGTCCCTTTACCTTGTCGTCAAGTTCCCCGCGCGCCGTCAGGACGATCACATGGGAGTGGATGCCGTCGCCGCGCCATTGCTTGAGCAGGGACATTCCATCCACTTCGGGAAGCATCAGGTCAAGAAGGATCACATCGTAATTGGCGGTGCGTACCTTGTGGTCGGCCTCGGTACCGGTGTCGGCGACATCGACGGCGAACCCTTCCTCCTCAAGGCTTTGCCTGAGAGTCCTTTGCAGGGGTTTGTGATCCTCAACAAGAAGAAGTCGCATTCAGATTCACCCAACTACGGATTATCAAGAGGTGGCGATCCATTTCTCATAAAGCAAATATCATGAGACAATCATGAGTGACGGGTGAGGATATTTTAAATGGTCGATTTGCCAAAGGATAGTCCGGACAGGATTCCTGGCGAACCCGTCTCCGTGGTGGCCGTGGGGGCGCACCCCGACGATTTGGAAATCCTGTGCGGGGGCACGCTGGCCAAATTGGCCCGCGCCGGGGTTCGCGTGGCCATATTGGACCTCACGGACGGTGAACCCACTCCACGGGGCACGCCGGAACAGCGCAAGGCCGAGGCGGAGGAGGCCAGGCGCGCCCTTGGAGTTCGTTGGCGTTTTAACGCCATGCTTCCCAACCGGGTGCTGATGGACGAACCGGCCAACCGAATGGCGTTGGCCACATGGTTCAGGAAGCTGAAGCCCGAAATCGTGATCAGCATCGCCGGCAGAACCCCTTCGGGTTCACCGGATCATTATCAGGCCCAACTTCTGGTCGAGGGAGCCCGCTTTTACTCCCAGCTAACCAAATGGGACGCCCGGTTTGACGGCACCGAACCGCACAGGATTCCCCACCTGGTTTACGCGCCCTTTCCATTTGATGCCGAGGATCATGGATGGCACGGTTCGTTTGTTGTCGACATCGCGGAAACCTGGCAGGCGAAGCTCGAATCTGTCCGCGCCTATCGTTCCCAGTTTGATGAGACCCGGTTCGCCCGGATTGAACATGTGATGCTCGGGCAGGCCGCTTTCCATGGTTCGAAATGCGGTTTCACCCATGGGGAAAGGTTTTTCCTCCCCACGCCCGTGGGAACGCGGGATTTTGTCGCCACGGTCACGGGAAATGCCGGCGGTTTGACGGTGTCGAAGCATGCCGGATGATTTTTTATCTATCTAGAGTCAACCAACTGCAATCTCCATGCGTCTTAAGGTGAGTGACACGACTGATCCGGTTCCGTCTGGAACGGTTGTGCTGAACTTGCGGGCTCTTTATGCCGATGATTGCCCATGAAGGTTTGGGCCGGCAGGGGCCACCATGCCTCCAAGGCGTGGGGTAAGCCGAAGCGGCGCGGGAGATGAGACATGAACCAGGCAAATGGACTGAGGGGTTGGATTTCCCGGTGGCTCGGACTGAACCGG